>NZ_JBEOXI010000074.1:0-29190 GCF_040296465.1 Streptomyces sp. NPDC002130 | reverse complement strand
GTAGGGAGCAGCCTGCTGAGGAGCCGACGCCTGGTAGGGAGCAGCCTGCTGAGGAGCCGACGCCTGGTAGGGAGCAGCCTGCTGAGGAGCCGACGCCTGGTAGGGAGCAGCCTGCTGAGGAGCCGACGCGTAGTACGGAGCACTCTGAGCAGCCGGCGCCTGGTCGGGGGCGCTGTAGCCGGTCGGCGCCTGCTGCGGAGCGTTGTAGGCGATCGCGGGGGTGGCGGATCCAGCGGCGATCAGTGACCCGGCAAAGACGGCGGCAGCCTTCAGAGACTTCATCGTGTTCCTTTCTTCGGCAACGCACGTCGCCGGAGGGGATTCTGTCGCCGTGCCTAACGAGCCCTGGTCTGGGCGGAAACCGAGATCCCGAAGATTGCCGATACCTCATACGAGACCTATTAAAAGACCGGAACCGGGGCCGGGAAGAAACCGAAGGAAACACGAAGTGGGGCGGGAAGAGCGACAGTCGTGGCGCCGCTCCCTGAGGTCGGCACCACGACTGACGGGCTCTGGGTCAAGAAGTCGGCGACACGACCGGCGTCAGCAGTTGGATCTCCGGAATCTCCGAGAGCTCGGGGAGCGTGACAGCCGTCTCGGCGGGTTCCGGTGTCGGCAACGGGCCGGCCGGCTCGGCGGACGACTCCTCGGACGGTGCCGACGCATCGGATTCGTCCGGGAGCGACAGGCCACCTCCGTCCAGCGCGGCCAGGAGGTCGTCCACTCCGGTCAGCAAACCGTCGACCGAGGGAAGGACGCCGTCGACACGCGAGGTGATCGCCTCCAGGAGGCCGTCGACCGCTCCGACCACGAGGTCCAGCAGGTCGGTCACGGGGTCGGCGGCGCGCGGCACCGGCACCCCGGGTACCGCGACGGGCAGGGCGGGAGCGGGTAGCCGCACCACCGTCGACATGAGCGGGGTTCGCGTCCGCTTGGCGGCCGCCTCGGTCAGGGCGGCCTTCGCGGCGGCTCCGAGCTTCCTGGCCTCCGCCGGAGGCAGTGTGCCGTTGTTGTTCCGGAGCACAGTCGTCAGCAGGTCGGCGACGGGGGTGAGCTCGCCCCAGTGCAGTTTCTCGATCTGCGCGAGCCGCGCCTCCACGCCGGGAAGCCGGGCCTCGGGCGCCACATGGCCGTGCCCGCGGGACGATTCGGCCGCCATGGCGACGGGGCCGGTGATCCCGACCAGAAGGGCGGCGCAGAGCGCACCGGACGCGATGCGCCGCACGGGCAGAGCACACATGGGAATTCCTTTCGACGGCGTTGGATCTTGAGCCCACCGTGAAAGCACCCACGCCTTCCCGCAACCGCTCATACGCTTTTCGGGATTCCGCAATTCCCCCTTTCGCCGCGTCAGGGCTGATCAGACGGTTTGTAAGGGCGCACCGCTCCGTGCCCTGACGGAGCAATGCGGCGGCCCGCGCGGAGCGGAGGGCGGTTCCCGAGGGGCAGGCCGACGGCCGGAAGCAGCAGAGACTCGCGCTTTCACGATTCCGACACACTTGTCAGATTTCATCGGATTTCATCGACTATGTCCGGTTGATGACTAGAGTTGCGAACCGCCCGACGCACTCCCAGCGCGGACACATCGCCTTCGTGGCGCTCTGCCACGGCCCCCCGTTCGAAAGGGCAACGACCGGTCATGCGTCATTCCTTGGGCCCGCTGTTCCGCCGCGCGACCGTGGGCGTCCTCGCTCTTGCCGCCGTCTGGGCGGCCGGCAGCTCCCCCTCCGCCGCACCGGCTGCCGCGCCCGCGCCGGAAGCCGAGCGTCTCAGCTTCACCGAGCGGTACCGCGCGCTCCAGCACGGCGGCATCGTACGCGCTGCCAACGCATCGATCACCTGCCGCACGGCCCAGAGCTCTTCGTGTCCCGAGGTCCAGGCGGGTGGCCCCGGCGTGAACGGCGACTTCGACATGTTCTACGTCGACGTCGACCGCGACGCCAACACGTACAACTCCTCCCGCGGGGAGGTGCGCCTGCCCAGCGGCTCCCGGGTGACGTACGCGCGCCTCTACTGGGGCGGCAATCTGCGCGTGGGCGAACAGAAGCCGCCGCAGGACAACGAACGCGTCCTGATCGCCGAACCCGGCGGCGAGTACAAGGAGTTGCTCGCGGACACGACGGTCGGACACCGCGTCATGGACGGCATGGACGCCTTCCAGGCCTCGGCCGACGTGACACGGCTGGTGCGGGAGGGCGGAGCGGGTCTTTACACCGTGGCGCAGATCAACATCGCCATGGGCAGATCCACGGCCGGGGCCTGGGGCGGCTGGACGCTCGTGGTGGCCTACGAGAACCCGGCGGAGCCGCTGCGGCACCTCGCGGTCTGGGACGGCTTCACCCCGCTGGGGGCCGGCCAGGAGATCGGCCTGGGCGGCCTCGACTTCGCCGCGGGCGCGTGGGGCCGTGCGGGCCTGGTGGCGTACAACGGCGACCGCGGCACCGGCGGAGACTCGTTCACCGTGACGACCGGCCAGTCCGGGACCGCCCTCAGCAACTCCGCCAACCCCCGCGACGACGTCCTGAACTCGACCATCAGCGAGCCCGGGGCGGATGCGTCCCGTGTGCCCGCCCACACCAACACCCTCGGTTACGACTCCGACGTGTTCGATCTCGGAAGCGCCCTGCAGAACGGCGGGGACCAGATGACCTTCCGGATCCAGTCTCAGCAGGACGCGGCGTGGGCCGGCGTGCTCTTCGCCGCCGTCGACGCACGGCGGTGAGCACGTCACCGCCCGCCCCGAACGCCTTCGCGAGCGAGGAATCCGCGCACATGCACCTGTCATCCACCGCGCCCCACCCCAGAGTCCTGCACCTCACCCAGCCGGTGGACGGCGGTGTCGCACGCGTCGTCACCGACCTGGTCCAGGCGCAGCTGTCGGACGGCCTGGACGTCACCGTGGCCTGCCCCGACAGCGCGCTCACCACGAAACTGCGGACGCTCGGCGCGCGCGTACGGCACTGGCACGCCACGCGGTCTCCCGGTACGTCGCTCATCCGGGAGGTACGGCACCTGGCACGGGTCATCGACGAGGTGCGTCCGGATCTGATCCACGCGCACAGCGCGAAGGCCGGACTCGCCGGACGCCTCGCGGTACGCGGGCGGATCCCGACGGTCTTCCAGCCGCACGCCTGGTCGTTCGAGGCCGTCGGTGGAGGCACCGCGACCATGGCGCTCATGTGGGAACGCTGGGGAGCGCGGTGGGCCTCACGCGTGGTGTGTGTGAGCGAGGCGGAACGCGCGACCGGCATGGGCGCCAGGATCACCGGCCGCTGGACCGTCGTCCCCAACGGCATCGACCCGGAGCGCTTTCGTCCGGCCGCCGCCGGCGCCGTACGGGCCGGACTCGCCCCGCTCGCCGGCATCCACCCCGCGGCACCGCTCGCCGTGTGCGTGGGGCGGCTGTGCCGGCAGAAGGGGCAGGACGTCCTGCTGCAGGCGTGGGAGACCGTCGAACAGCAGGTGCCCGACGCCCGCCTCGTCCTGGTCGGCGACGGGCCGGACCACGACCGGCTTCGCGAGAACGCCCCGAAATCCGTGGTGTTCGCGGGCGCCGTCGCCGACGCCTCCCCTTGGTACCAGGCCGCCGATCTCGTCGTCCTGCCGTCCCGCTGGGAGGGCATGGCCCTGGCGCCGCTGGAAGCGATGGCCTGCGGGCGGCCGGTCGTGGTCACGGACGTCGACGGCGCCCGCGAGAGTCTGCCCGCCTCCAACTCCGCCCGGTGCCTGGTCCCGCCGGAGGACCCGGCGGCGCTGGCCGGAGCCGTCACCGCGCTGCTGGCAGACCCCCTGCTGCGCGCATCGCTCGGCGACCAGGGCCGCCGGCACGTGCTGTCCGCCCACGACGTGCGGCACACCGCCGAAGCCGTCTCGGACGTCTATCGCGACCTGCTGGGCCCATGGACCGCCACCACCCCCAGCGCTGAGCACGGTCAGCCGCTCGACACCGGACGTGGCACCGAGGCGAACCGGCCGGCACAGCGCGTCGAGCCCACCGAGTACAGGGAGTCCATCCACTCGTGACCGCCGAACGTACCGTGCCTTCCCCCGGCGTACCGCCGCGGGACCACGGGTCCTCACCAGTTACGGTCATGCCCCCGCGCGGCACGACCACCGGTTTCCGGTCGTCCGCCCCGCGGCCCGCGGCCCGGCCGGCCTCACCCGTCCCGCTGCTCGTGGCCGACGGCTTCGCCGCCCTTGCGGGCACGCTCGCGCTCACCGGAGCCCAGCGCCACCCACTCCTCGTCACCCTGCTGATCGTCGCCTCGCTGCTGCCGCGCCGCCGCGACGGGCGGCCGCCGGTGCCCGGGCTGCTCGACGAACTGCCCGCCCTGTGCGGCCGCATCGCGGTGGCGTGGCTGGCTCTCGCGGCGCTTCTGGCGGCCTACCGGCCGGAACACGCGTTGTCCCTGCGTACCGTGCTGACCGGTCTCGCCCTGCACACGGCGGCCGGCTGCGCGCTGCGCGGAGCCGTGCACGCGCGGCGTCGCGCCGCGCTGCTGCGCCACCCGCACACGGCACTCGTCCTCGGCCCGGTCACGACCGCGCAGCGGGTGGCCGCCGCCGTACTGCGACACCCGCGCTGCGGCGTCCGGCCGGTGGGGATCGTCGCCGAGCAGCCGGACGGCACCGAGACGCTGCCCGTGCTGACGACCGCCGAGGAGGTCGAGCGTGCGGTCATCCAGAACGGGGTACGGGCGGTGCTGGCCGTGCACCCCTCCGTACGCGCCGAACAGGAGCCGCTGCTGCGGGCACTGGCCGATGCGGGCTGCGTGGTCTGGGAGGTCGACGCCGACACCCCGTCGTACGCGACGCGGGAGCGGTTGGCCGGGTTCTCCTGCCGACGGCTGGACATGTCCCAGGCCCGGCGTGACAGCGCGGCCAAGCGGACGCTCGACATCCTTGTGTCGGGGGCGCTGTTGTTGCTGGTCAGCCCACTGCTGTTGACCTTCGCCGCGGTGCTGCGGATCAGCGACGGGCCGGGCGTGGTGTTCCGGCAGGAGCGCATCGGCAGGGGCGGCAAGCCGTTCACACTGCTGAAGTTCCGCACGCACCGCCCGGTCGACGAGCACGAGTCGGCGACCCGGTGGAGCGTGGCGAACGAGAACGAGATGCGCTGGTTCTGCCGGATGCTGCGGCGCACGTCGCTCGACGAACTGCTCCAGCTGTGGAACGTGCTCCGGGGCGACATGAGCCTGGTCGGGCCTCGACCCGAACGCCCCTACTTCGTCGCTCAGTTCGGCCAGACCTACCCCGGTTACTCGGTCCGCCACCGCATGCGGACCGGCATCACCGGCCTCGCCCAGATCCACGGCCTGCGCGGTGACACCTCGATCGAGGACCGCTGCCGTTTCGACAACGCCTACATCGACGACTGGTCCCTGTGGCAGGACGTCTGCATTCTGCTGCGCACCGCCGCCACGGTGGTACGTCCCACGGGGAGCTGAGACAGGTGAGCCTCGCACTGACCCCGCTCCCCCGCCGTGACGCGCTGACACCGGCCCTGCTCGTAGTGGCCGTGCCGGCCTTGCTGGCGCTGCCACTGACGTCGGACGGAGCGGGGCCGGCCGATGTGTTCTCCGGGCTGGTGGTGGTCTACTGCGTGATCCGTCTCCTGCTCGAACGGCGGCGCCCGCTGTCGCCCGCCGCCGCGGTGATTCTGGGCCTGCCGGTCGTGGGGCTCGCGCTCTCCACCATGGGGGCGTTCTCGTCCGAGGCCGGGCTCGCCGGCCTCGGACGCTATCTGCAGACCTTCGTTCTCGTTCCGGCAGCGGTACTGCTGCTGCTGCGCGACCGGACCGGCTTCCGGTTGGTGGCCTGGGCCTGCGTGGGGCTCGGTCTGTGCCAGGGGGCCCTGGGCGTCCACCAGTTCGTCACCCGGACCGGTGCCTCCTACCAGGGCGCGAACATCCGGGCGGTGGGCACCTTCGGGTCGCACGACGTGATGGGCATGGCGACGGCGGTCTCCCTCGGCCTGGTGTGCGCGGTCGGTATCGCGCTGGGCCGGGTGTCCGTACGGCAGCGGGCGGCCGCCGCCGCGTGCGCAGCGGTGCTGCTGCTGCCGCTCGCGCTCTCCTTCAGCCGGGGAGCCTGGATCGCGACGTTCCTGACGTGCGCCGTGCAGCTGGTTCTGACCGGATGGCGGCGCGCTCTCAAGGTGGCCGCGGCCGCGGTCGCCGCGGGTGTGATCCTGGTGGGCGGGTTCGGTGTGGGCTCGGTTCTCCTGCAACAGCGCATCGGCAGCATCGCCCAGGTCGCCGACGCCCCCGACCAGTCCGTCGTCGACCGGTACACCCTGTGGGCGTCCGCCACGGAGATCTGGCGGCAGCACCCGCTGACCGGGGTCGGGCTGAAGGGATTCCCCGAGTACCGGGACGGACACGCCACGCTCGCCCTGTCGTCGGGCAGCGAGACCGAGGGCGCGGGAGCGGCGTACCAGCGGCAGCCGCTGCTGTCTCCGCACAACATGTACCTGCTGGTGCTGAGCGAGCAGGGCCTGATCGGGCTGCTCGCGCTCGCCGGAAGCTGGCTGGCGCTCCTGGTGTGCGGGGTGCGGCGGCTTGTGGGCGTCCGCGACCGCGGCCCGGGAGCCGACTGCGGGCTGGTCGCCTGCGGGCTGCTGATCTGGCTGCTGACCGACTTCATGTACGGCGACATCGGCGGCCCCTCGACCGTGCTGATCGCTGTGGCGATGGGGCTCGGGGCCTGGTGGGCGCTGACCGGCGACGCACGCGTGGAAGCGCCCCGCAGCGGGGTGTGTGAGCGCGCCGAGGAGGCCCTGGTTCGATGACGGTGGTGCCTTCGCATTCCCCCGGCTCCGAAACGGACGATGCGGTGACCGTGCCCCCGGCGCGGGCCGCCACCAAGACCGGCGACGGTACCGACCAGGCCTCGGCGCAGTCGTCGGTCTCGGGAAGCTTCCTGGCCAGGGCGGCGCTCGTCACGGCATCGCTGTCCATCGCCGGTTCACTGCTCGGCCTGGTGCGCGACCAGTCGCTGGCGCGGCTGTTCGGCGCCGGGAGCGACACCGACGCCTTCCTGGTGGCGTGGACGGTTCCGGAGTTCGCCGCCACGCTGCTCATCGAGGACGGGCTGGCGATCGCGCTGATCCCGGCGTTCAGCATGGCGCTGGCCCGCCGCGCCCGGGGCGCACCGGGCGACCCGGTCCGCGCCCTGGTCGGCGCCACCCTGCCCCGGCTCTGCCTCGCCCTCGCCGCGGTGGCCGCCCTGATCGCCGGCACGGCTCCTCACCTGGTCCAGGCTCTCGCCCCCGGTCTGCCCGACCCCCGGCTCGCCGCCGACTGCACCCGGATCACGGCCACCTGCGTGCTGGCCTTCGGGCTCGCCGGGTACTGCAGTGCCGCCCTGCGGGCACACCGCTGTTTCCTCGCGCCCGCGGCGATCTACGTCGTCTACAACACCGGCATCATCGCCGCGATGTTCCTGCTCGGCGAGGACTGGGGCGTACGCTCCGCCGCGGTCGGGGTCGCGGCGGGCGGCTGTCTGATGGTGGCGGTGCAACTGCCGTCGCTGTGGCGGCGCCTGACGTCGCCCACGCCGCACCTCGCCAAGGCCGGGGCGGTGAGCGAGGAGCGGCCGATGCAACTCGCCCTGATCGCCGCGGTGCTCCTGTTCGCCCTGTGCCGCCAGTCGCAGGTTCTCGCGGAGCGCTTCCTCGCCTCCGGCCTGCCCTCCGGTGCCATCTCGCACCTGAACTACGCGCAGAAGGTCGCCCAGATCCCGATGACGCTGTCGCTGATGGTGTGCACCGTCACCTTCCCGGTGGTGGCGCGGGCTCTTGCCGACGGCGACACCGCGCGGGCCCGCAGCCGTGTGGAGCGGGACTTGGCGCTCGCCTCGTGGCTGGTGCTGCTGGGCATGTGCGCGGTGGTCGCCTGCGCACCCCAGATGATCGAACTGCTCTTCCAGCGGGGAGCGTTCACCCCGGGCGACACCGACGCGACAGCGGACGTCATGCGCGTGTACGCCCTCGGGCTGCTGGGCCAGACCCTGGTGGGCGCCCTCGTGCGGTCCTACTTCTCAGCGGGCCGGGCCACCTGGTACCCGCTCGGCGCGATGGCGGCGGGCATCGCCGTGACGTCCTGGATCGGCGCCGGCTCCGTGCACTCCTGGGGAGTGGCGGGGATCGCCGCCGCCAACGCCCTCGGCATCACCGTCACGGCGACCCTGCTGCTCGCCGGGCTGCGAACGGGCCGGCCGAACAGCCCTCACAGCGTCTCGGTCCGTGTCCGGCCGGTCCTGGCCGAGCTGAGCAGGCTGGTGTCCGCCGCGGCCGTCGCCACGGCCGCGGGGGCGTTCGCCGCGAGCCGGCTGCCGTCCCCGGCGGCGGGCCTCACGGCCGGCCTCCTGACCGTGACCTTCGTCTTCGTCCCGCTCAGCTGGGCCTTCGGTGCCCAGAGTTCCGCGTCCGCTCTGCGCTCCCTACGCGCCGTCACACGAAGGCTCACACATGGCCGTTCCCGTTGACTCCCTCGACACCGGCAGACCCCGGGCCCCGCGCAAGGGCCCGGCCCCCTGGGTGGCGATGTACCACTCGGTGGGCGACTGCTCGGACGATCCGTACCGCATCACGGTCACGCCCGAACGGCTCGGGGCGCAGCTGGCCTGGCTGCGCCGGCGCGGGCTGCGGGGCGTGTCCGTGACCGAGCTGCTCGCCGCCCGCGCCCGGGGCGAGGGGCACGACCTGGTCGGGCTGACCTTCGACGACGGGTACGCCGACTTCGTCACCGACGCCCTGCCGCTGCTGCACCGCTGGGACTGCGGCGCGACCCTCTTCGTGCTGCCCGGACGGCTCGGCGGCGAAAACGCCTGGGATCCGCTCGGCCCGCGCAAGCCGCTGCTGACCGCGGACGGCATCCGGCGCGCGGCCGCCGAAGGTGTGGAGATCGGCTCGCACGGGCTGACGCACGTCGACCTCACCAAGGCGGACGACCTGACTCTCAAGGCCGAGGTCGCCGAGAGCCGCGCACAGCTCGAGGAGCTGACCGGCGCCCCGGCCGACGGCTTCTGCTACCCGTACGGCACGATCGACGCCCGCGCCGTGGCGGCCGTCCGGGAGGCGGGGTACACGTACGCCTGCGCCATCGACCCGGGCCCGCTGACCGGTCCGCACGCCCTGCCGCGCGTGTACGTCGGCCAGGACGACACGGCGTGGCGCCTGCACCTCAAGCACTGGCTGCACCGGCTGCGCCGGCGCCCGGTGGAGGGCCTGTGAGATGAGGGCTCTGCACATCATCACCGGACTCGGCGTCGGCGGGGCCGAGCAGCAGTTGCGCCTGCTGTTGCGTCATCTGCCCGTCGACTGCGACGTCGTGACGCTCACCAACCCCGGCGCGGTCGCCGAGGGCCTGGCGGCCGACGGTGTCCGTGTCACGCATCTCGGCATGGGCGGCAACCGTGACCTGGCCGCGCTGCCGCGCCTGGTCCGGCTGATTCGCACCGGCGGCTACGACCTGGTGCACACGCATCTCTACCGGGCCTGCGTCTACGGCCGCTTCGCCGCACGCGCGGCCGGGGTCCGGGCGGTCGTGGCCACCGAACACTCCCTGGGCGACTCACAGATGGAGGGCCGCAGCCTGACGGCAGGGGTGCGGGGCCTGTACCTCGCCAGTGAGCGGCTCGGTTCGGCGACGGTCGCCGTCTCCCCGACGGTGGCCGAGCGCCTGAAGCGCTGGGGCGTGCCCGCGCCCCGCATCGAGGTCGTGCCGAACGGCATCGACCTGGACCGCTTCCGCTTCGGCCCGGAGCGGCGCGCGCACGCCCGCAGGCACTTCGGCCTGCCGGAGGACGCCTGGGTCGTGGGCGGTGTCGGCCGGCTCACCGCGGGGAAGCGGTTCGACGTCCTCGTCCGGGCGCTCGCCCTGCTGCCGGACGAGTGCCGGCTGCTGCTGGTGGGCGGCGGCCCCGAGGAGCCCGCCCTGCGTCGCACGGCCCACGAGGCCGGCGTGGCCGAGCGCGTCGTCTTCGCCGGCGAACGTCCCTACGTAGGCGACGACTCGCGGGGTCCGGACCTGCCTTCGCTCACCTCGGCGATGGACCTGCTGGCGTCCCCGTCCACGGAGGAGGCCTTCGGTCTGGCGGCCGTGGAGGCTCTGGCGTCCGGACTGCCGGTGCTCTACGCCTCCTGCCCGGCCATCGAGGACGTGCGCCCGTCCGCTGCCGCCGGTGCCCGGTGTGTGCGCGGCGGCCCCGAGGCCTACGCCCGTGCGATGGCCGAGGTCCGGGCGGCCGGCGCCCGGCCGCGCAGGGCCTCGGAGGTCGCCCACCACTACAGCATCACCCACTGCGCGGCGCGTCTCACGGACGTGTACGCGGCAGCGGTGTCCAGTTCGCCGTCCCTCTCACCTCTGGGAGCCACCTCCTCATGACCGACACTCCGTCCCGTCAGCACCGCCTGTCCCCGGCTCGTCTCAGGGGCCTCCCCCTGTGGTCCGTGCTGGCGGCAGGCACCGTCGTCGGGGGTCTGCTCGGCGGCTCCTACGGCTTGCTCACACCCTCCACGTACACGGCCACGAGCTACGTCATCGCCGTACCCACCGAAAAGTCCACACCGGACGCCGCCCTCGGATTCGCTCAGGCGTACGGCCGGGTCGCCACGCAGCTCGCGGTGCTCGGGGACGCTCAGGTGTACGCGGGCGTCCCGGTGCGCACCCTGCAGCACAGTGTGCGCACGGCGACGTCGCCGGACGCGCCGATGGTCGCCGTCTCGGCCACTTCCCCGCGCCCCGGCCTCGCCGTCGACATGGCCAACGCGGTCACCCGCTCGCTGACCCGCCACGCGGAGGACAGCAGTGACAGCACCCACGTGCGGCTCGTGCAGTTCTCCCGGGCGGTGGAGCCGCGCGAGCCGACGTCCGCGTCACCGGCGGTGACCGGTCTGGTGGGGGCGAGCGCCGGCGGTCTGCTGGGCGGCCTGGCCCTGCTGGCGCGCCCCCGGAAGGGCGGCCGGGACGGCGAGAGTGCCCCGACCCCCTCGGTGCCCGGCCCGGCTGCCGCCGCCGATGTGCGCGGACAACGGTGACGACGGCGGGCCCGGCCGAGCACGGCACCGGGGAGCGGGCTTTGAGGCTGGTGGATCACCACCAGTCGAAGCGCAGGCAGAGCTTCCCGCCGAGCCACTCCTCCACCCAACTGCCCAGATCCAGCGGCGTGCAGTCCGCCGGGGACGGCGTCGTGCCGGGCGGGGTCGGCTTCGGCGTGGGTGTGAGGGGCGGGGCCGCCTGGTCGGTGCGCCCGAACAGGGTGGACCGGTAGAGGTGGGACGACTTCGGGTTGGCTCCGCACTGCCACACACCGTGCGGGCAGTAGTCGGTCAGCGTGTTGTAGAGCGGTCTGTGCTCGTTCATCCAGGCGAGCATGCGCCGCATGTACTCGGGATTGTCACCGTTGCGGAAGAGCCCCCATTCCGGGTAGGAAATGGGTTTGCCGTGAGCCTTCGCGAAATCCACGTGGTGCTGCAGCCCGTAGGGCTCTTTCACCTGTTGGTCGAACGACATTCCGTTCGGCTGGTCATAAGAATCCATGCCGATGACGTCGACCGTGTCGTCCCCCGGATAGCATTTCGTCCAGGGAACGGCATCCTGGCCACGGCTCGGCGTGAAATCGAACCGAAACTTCTGGCCCGGCACGGAACGCATGGTGGCGACGATCCTGTTCCAGTACTTCTTCCAGGCCTCCGGGTCCGGCCCACAGCGATGGGTGTACGTGGTGCCATTCATTTCCCAGCCGAGCACGATGACCGTGTCCGGCACCCTCAGCTTCACCAACCGCTCGGCGAGGACACGGAAGTGGTGATCGAACTCCCCGGCCGCGCCGCGCCGCAGCAGCTGCCTGACCTCGTTGTCGGAGACGCCCTCCTCGTTGCGCTCCTGCATGGGGACGTTGAGGACCAGCATCCGGTCGGCCTTCTTGTTGCGCCAGTGCGCCCACACGTCCAGGAAGTCGGCGGCACCCTCGATGTCGCGCCAGCGGTGTCCCGGCAGATAGGTGTGGCCGACGCGGAGCTCCGTGCCGCCCAGCCAGTGGCTGAACAGCGGCATCCGCGCCACGCCACGGGCGTCGGACTTGAGGAAGACACCGAAGGCGGGAATCTCCTCATCGGCCGCCGCAGTGGTGGCCGGGGCGGGCGTCGGGGGCTGGGCGACAGCCGCAGGTGTGAGGGCTGGCGGTGTGAGGGCCGGCGGTGTGAGGGCCGGCGGAGGTGTGAGGGCCGGCGGAGGCGTGAAGGCCGGAGGTGTGAGGGCCGAGGGCGTGGCTGCGGGCGCCACCGGGGTCGGCGCCGGAGCCCGGGGCTCGGCGGCCTGCGCCACCCCCACCCCCGCCACGAGGCCGGACGCCAGGGCGGCCGACGCGGCGACCGCTGCCGCGCCCAAGGTCAGCCGGCGGGCCTTGGCCCGCCTGTGCTGTGGGGCCATGCCTGCTCCTTTCTTCGCTCTCGTCCGGAGTGCTGCCGCAATTGGTGTTATTGACGGGCAGTCATATAAGTGAGTCATAGAAAAGCCTGGAGCGCCAGTGCCGTTGCGGCTTTCGAGTGCCGGGCTCGCCCGTGCGGGTGAGCCGATCGAAGAGAAAGAGAGAATTCGTGTCGCTGCTCGACATCCGCGTCCCCGCTGTTGTGCTGCGGATCGACCGGAATCCTTTTCACCACGGAACACTGGGGGCCGTGCGCTCGCTCGGCAGGGCGGGAGTGGAGGTACACGTCGTCGCTGATACCGCGGGAAGTCCCGTCGGAGCGTCGCGTTACGTACGGCAAATGCACCCGCCGCCGCCCCCGGGGGCGTCCACGGAGGACATCCTCGCCGTGCTGCGCCGCGTGGCCGACCGGATCGCACGACCCGCCGTCCTGGTCCCGATGGACGACGCGAGCGCGATCACCGCGGGGCGGACGCGGGACGAACTCGCGTCCTCCTACCTTCTGCCGGAGATGCCCGGCACCCTGGCCGAGCGCGTCGCCGACAAGGCGGAACTGGCCGCCGTGTGCGCGTCCGCCGAGGTACCGCACCCGGTGACGCTGATCCCGGACAGTCCGGCCGAGGTCGACGAGGCCCTGCGGCGGCTCGGGCTGCCGGCGGTGGCGAAGTGGAGCCGTCCCTGGCTGCTGCCCGCCGGCAGCGGACTGCGCAGCACGGTGCTGGTGCGGTCCGTACAGCAGGCCCGGGAGCTGTTCTCGCGCACCGAGGAAGCGGGCAGCCGGCTGCTGCTCCAGGCGTACCTGTCACCGGGGCCGGACCGGGACTGGTTCTTCCACGGCTACGCCGACCGCTCGGGCACCGTGCGCGCGGGCGGTCCGGGCCGCAAGCAGCTGGCCTGGCCGCGGGGGGCGGGCCTGACCGCGGTGGGCTGCTGGACTCCCAACCCCCAGGTGCAGGCGCTGGCCGAGCGGCTCACCGGCGAGCTGGGCTACCGGGGCATCTTCGACCTCGACTTCCGCCGCTGCGGCGAGACGGGCCGTTACCACCTGCTCGACTTCAACCCGCGCGCCGGCGCCCAGTTCCGGCTCTTCGCGGACAGCACGGGCCTGGACGTCGTACGGGCCCTGCACCTGGATCTGACGGGCCGTTCACTGCCGGCCGGGGCCCCGATGGCCGGGCGGGCGTTCGTGGTGGAGAACTACGCGCCGATGGCGGCGCTGCGTGCGGCACCGGGCGGGCGCGAGCTGGCCTGGTACGCCGCGGACGACCGCTCCCCCGGACGGGTCATGTGGGCCCAGTGGTGCCGGCACGTGTCCCGCCGGCTGTGTGAGCGGCTGGGCACGGCGACGGTGCCGACGCCCCGGCTGACCCCCCGGGCGGCCTCGCCCTCCCTGACCGACAACGAGAAAGCGAGCAGTTGATGGTGTACGACCTTCTGGTGGTGGGCGCAGGCCCGTACGGTCTGTCGATCGCGTCCCACGCCGCGGCCGCCGGGCTGAACCTGCGCGTGTTCGGCCGGCCCATGGCGTCCTGGCGGGACAACATGCCCCGCGGCATGTTCCTGAAGTCGGAACCGTGGGCGTCCAACCTCTCCGACCCGGCCGGGCAGTGGCGTCTGGACGTCTACTGCGAGCAGCACGGCTTGACGGCACGTCATGCGCAGCCGATTCCGGTCGAGGCGTTCGCGGAGTACGGCCTGTGGTTCGCGCGCAACGCCGTACCGGAGGTGGACGAGCGCACGGTGACCCGGGTGGCGGCCGGGCCGGGCGGTTTCACGGCGGTCACCGAGGACGGCGAGGAGGTGCAGGCGCGAACGGTGGCCCTGGCTGTCGGCGTGATGCCGTTCGTCGAGGTACCGCAGGCACTGCGCGCACTGCACCCCGCCCTGGTGACGCACAGCAGCCACCACAGCGACCTCGACCGCTTCCGCGACAAGGACGTCACGGTGATCGGCGGCGGGCAGGCGGCCCTGGAGACGGCGGCACTGCTCGCCGAACAGGGCACGCGTGTCCGTGTACTGGCGCGGGCGGAACAGCTGCGGTGGAACGACGTGCCGCCGCCGTGGGAGCGCCCCTGGTACCAGTCGGCCCGCTCCCCCCACAGCGGCCTCGGCCCCGGCTGGCGGAACTGGTTCTACGCGGAGCGCCCGAACCTCTTCCGGCGGCTGCCGGAGCCGACCCGGGCACGCATCGCGACCACGGCGCTGGGGCCGGCGGGCGCGTGGTGGGTGCGGGACCGGGTGGAGGGCGTGGTGGAGCTGCTGCCGGGCCATGAGGTCACCGCGGCCTGTGCGGTGCCGGGCGGGGTGCGGCTGGACATGGCGAGCCGTACGGGTGCTCTGCGCAGTCTGGAGACCGAACACGTCATCGCCGCCACGGGGTTCCGGGCGCGCTGCGACCGGCTCGGACTGCTCTCCCCCGAGTTGCGCGGCACGCTGGCGGCACTGCCGGACGGCTCCCCGGAGGTCGGGCGCAGCTTCGAGTCCTCCTACCCCGGCCTGTTCCTCGCCGGCCTGGTGACGGCCTCGGGCTTCGGCCCGGCCATGCGCTTCGTGCAGGGCGCGTCCTTCACGGCGTCGACACTCGTCCGTGGAGTACGCCGCCGGCTCGGGGCGATGCCGGTGGGCGGCGTCGTCCCCGCTCCGGTGGACGGCAGCCGGAGCGAGTCGCCGTCGCCCGTGCACCGCTGACGGGGGACCCCGCACGGTGACCCGTGGGCCGCTGACGGCGACAGCGTCGTCAGCGGCCCGCTCCCGTGCCGGGAAGGGCGGTCGAGCAAGCCGGTGTGACGCGACGGCCGACACCCCCCGGACCTTGGTCGACGGGGGGTGCGGGTGATGCGGTCCGGGGGCGGCCACGGCCGCGCGCCGGGGACGGCGACGTGCCGGGGCCACGCGGGCGGTGGCCGCGCTGCCGTCCGGGCCGTGCGGCGCGCGGCCGCCGGGTCGGCCGGGATGGGCCACCGGGGGCGGCAGGCGCCGGTCTCCCGGCGTGCGGGTGCGGGTGCGGGTGCGGGTGCGGGTGCCGGAGAGGCTGTCTCCGGCACCCGGCCGGCTCGGGAACGGCTAGCGGGACGAGGCGGTGCGGCCGCGGCGGTACATCAGCACTCCGCCCGCGATCAGGACGGCGCTGGCGGCCGATGCCGCCGCCAGGGCCTCGCTGCCGGTCTCGGCCAGCTGGGGCAGGGTGCTGGGCTCCTCCTGCTCCTCCGCTTCCTCGGTGATGGACGAGTCCTCGGTGTCCGGGGTCGTGGAACGCGGCTTCTCGCTGTCCGGCGGGACGGAACCGCCCTTGGCCGGGGGCTTCGGCTTCTCCTCCGTCGACGGCTTGTCGTCGTCGCCGTAGCCGCCGCCGTAGGAGCCGTTCTCGCAGTCGTTCTCGAGCGCGTCGTTGAGCAACGCGCCCCCGTCGACGCTGTTGCCGCAGGCGTTCACGGGCACCTCGACCGGCACCTGCACGTTGTTCCCGGAACCCAAGCCGGGAGAACCCTTGACGACCGCCGACGCGTCCGAGCCCGCCTCGTGGCCCGACGACTTGTCCGAGATGTTCCTGCAGGAGTTGCCGAACGCGGTGTTGAGCGCCGCGAGCACGTTGACGGTGTTGCCGCACACGTTGACCGGCACGTCGACCGGCACCTGCACGCTGTTCCCGGACAGCGCACCAGGGGAATCCTTCGCCACTCCCGACGCGTCGGAGTCGGCGAGGGCGGGGCTGCCGTACAGGGACAGAAGCCCCGTGGCGGCGGCCGCCGCGAACGCTCCCTTGCTCAGGGTCTGTCGCATTGCAGTTGTCCTCCTGCTTGAAGAATTGGGGCGGCCGGCCTCGGAGCGGAGATCCACATCCAGGGCCGACGGTGCGGCGGCATGAACTGGTCGCAGCGCTGAACAGGAATCAGGCGTGTGGAGTGCTGTCCCGCGGCACAGAGGCGCGGAGGCAGCGTTACTCGCCGTTGCCCTGCGCGACGGCCGGTCCGCCGGCGAGTGCCGGGACAGCGGCCGTCACCGGCACATCAAGGGCGGAAGCGGCGGCCGCCGCAGCGATCAATGCCTCCTTGAGCACTGCGCGTTCCTTTCTCGTGGCGCCGCATGCTCTACTGCCTCATCAACCCGGTGCAGAAGAATTGGTTCCGCAGGTTCACCCGGTTGGCCCGCGTCCCGTCCCGGAAGGCCGGGAGGTTCTCAGTCCCGCCGCCGGTCGGCCTGTTCGATGGCCCGGGCGAGTCCGCGCACGGCCCCGTCCTCCGTGGCCTCGGACAACACGCGGGCGTGGTCCGCGAGTTCGGCGAAGCCGGCCGGAGCTCCCGGGAGGCGGTCGTGGCGGTCGTTTCGCGAGCGGAGGGCGTCGGCGAACCAGGCCGCCACCGCGGTGACCTGGAAGCGGCTGGGGGCGTCGCGCAAGGAGCCGTGGAGGGCGTCGGTCTCCAGGTCGCCGGTCTCCTCGTGCGGGTCGCGGGTCTCCGGGTCGAGCCAGCGCACGGTGGCGGTGGCGAGGTGGCCCTCGGCGCCGGGCCCGGTGCGCACGGCGTACAGGGCGGTGACGGTGTGGCCGGGGCCGACCTCGCCGCCGTCGACGCGGTCGTCGCGGAAGTCCTCGTCGGCGACGCGCCGGTTGTCGTAGCCGACGAGGTGGAACTCCTCGACCGTCTCCGGGTCGAAGGCGACCTGGGCCTTGGCGTCGCGGGCGGTGAGGTCGACGTTGCGCGGGAGCTGCTCGGAGAAGACCTTGCGGGCCTCGTCGGAGTCGGACACGTAGACGGTGTGGCCGTCGCCCTTGTCGGCGAGGCGTTCCATCAGGGCGTCGCCGTAGTCGCTGCCGACGCCGACGCCGAAGAGGGTGATGCCGTGCTCGCGGCGTTCGCCGGCGATGCGCTCCAGGATGGCGTCCGCGTCGGTGTCGCCGGTGTTGGCGAGCGCGTCGGAGATGAGGACGACCCGGTTGGTGGCGCCCTCGCGCAACCCCTCGGTGGCCGTCTCGTAGCCGGTCTCGACGCCGGCGCCGAGGTTGGTGGAGTCCTGGGTGTCCAGGTCGGAGATGACGTCCTGGATCTCGTCGCGGTTGCCGTCGAGGCGGGTCATGGGCAGGACGGTCTCGGCCTCGTCGCTGAAGGTGACGAGCGCGACCGAGTCGTCGTCGCGCAGCCGGTCCGTCATCACCGAGAGGGACTCCTTGGCGAGGTCCAGGCGGCCCGGTTCGTCCATGGAGCCCGAGACGTCGATGACGAAGGTGAGGGCGGCGGGCGGGCGTTCGCCGGAGCGCCCGGTGGCGCGGGTGGCGAGGCCGACGCGGACCAGGGACCAGTCCTCGTCGTCGGTGCGGGCACCGTCGACGGTGACCGAGAAGCCGTCGCCGTCGGGGCGGTCGTAGTCCTGGCGGAAGCTGTTGACGAACTCCTCGGGGCGGACGGTCGACGGGTCGGGCAGCCGCCCGTCGGCGAGGGCCCGGCGGGCGTAGTCGTAGGAGGCGGTGTCGACGTCGAGGGCGAAGGTGGAGAGGTGGTCCGGCTCTTCGCGGAGGCCGTCCCGCTCGCTCGTGCCGTCCTCGTCGCCGTGGGCGGGTGCGGGTTCGCCCGCGCCGTACCCGGGGCGGTCGGCGGCCTTGCTGCCGTCGCCGGTGTCGGCGCCCCCGCCGCAGGCGGTGAGCAGCAGTCCGCTCGCGGCCGTGAGTGCGAGCAGCGCTTTTCGTGTCCGGAACCGCTCCATCGCCCCTGCCCCCTGCATCCGTTGGCGTCGGCTTCTTGCGACTGTGACGGCGCGGGGGGCCCGAACGTGCGGTACGGGGCGTTGCGGAAGGGTCTCGAAGCGGCCACGGGGACCGCCCTTCGAGACCGGTGGGTGATCCTCCGTTGACCTGTCCGTTGGCCTAGGAGACGACGTCCTTGCGGGCGAAACCGCGGAAGGCCAGGGCGAACAGCACGAGCGCGTACGTCACGGAGACCGACGTGCCCTGGATCATGTCCGACCACTCCAGCTGGGGCCGGACGGCGTCGAGCCAGGCGTACTGCCAGTGCGCGGGCAGGAAGTGGCGCCAGTCGCCGAGGGCCGTCACCTCGTCGAGGACGCTGCCGATGATGGTGAGGAACACCGCGCCGCCGACCGCACCGAGCGGGGCGTCCGTCCGGGTCGAGAGGTAGAACGCGAGCGCGGCGGTGACCAGTTGGGACACCATGATGTACGCGACCACGATCAGCATGCGCTGGGCCGCGGTGCCGGTGGACAGGCTGCCGCCGGTGGGCAGTTCGAGCGGCCCCCAGCCGTAGGCGGCCGTCCCCACGCCGAGGGCGACGACCGGGAGCAGGACCATCGCGGCCAGGCTCAGGGTGAGTCCGACCGCCAGCTTGGACCACAGCAGCCGGGCCCGGGGCACGGGGGCCGCGAGCAGATAGCGCAGGGACGACCAGCTCGCCTCGGAGGCGACCGTGTCGCCGCAGAACAGGGCGACGGGGATGACGAGCAGGAAGCCTGCGGCGGAGAAGAGGTTGACCGCGGCGAAGTTGGCCCCGGACGCGGTCGCCGTGTCCATGAGGTTGACGCGGTTGTTGTTGCCGCCCGGGTCACCGCCGACCTGGAAGGCGATCAGCAGGATGATCGGCAGGGCGACCAGGACACCGCCCATGACCATGGTGCGGCGCCGTTTCAGCTGCCGGGCCAGCTCGACGCGGAAGGGCAGGGTGCGGCCCGCGCGGTAGCCGTCGGCGACCTCGGCGGGCGGCTCGGCGAGCGTGCTCATGCTTCGGCTCCGATCAGGGTGAGGAAGGCGTCCTCCAGGCGGCGGTGGGGGCCGACCGAACGCACCGCCACGTCCAGGCGTACGAGGTCGGCGACCAGGCGCTGCGGGGTGCCGTCGGCGTCGAGCTGGATCAGGAGGCCCTCGTCGGCGCGCACGGCCGAGGCGACACCGGGCAGGGCGCCGACCTTCTCCACGACGGGCTCGTCCACGGGCGTGGCCGTGCCGACGAGGAGGGTGTCGCCCGAGCCGACGATGTCCTCGACCGGGCCCGCCTGGACGAGCTGCCCGTGGTCCATCACCACGAGGTGGGTGCAGGTCTGCTCGACCTCCGCGAGGAGGTGGCTGGAGACGATGACCGTGCGGCCGGCGGCGGCGTAGCGGATCATCACCTCGCGCATCTCACGGATCTGGGGCGGGTCCAGGCCGTTGGTCGGTTCGTCGAGGATGAGCAGGTCCGGCAGGCCGAGCATGGCCTGGGCGATGGCGAGGCGCTGGCGCATGCCCTGGGAGTAGGTGCGCACGGCGCGGGCGAGGGCGTCGCCGAGGCCCGCGATCTCCAGGGCCTCCTCCATGTGCGCGTCCTCGGCGGGGCGGCCGGTGGCGCGCCAGTACAGCTCCAGGTTCTCGCGGCCGGACAGGTGGGGCAGGAAGCCGGCGCCCTCGACGAAGGCGCCGACCCGGGAGAGGACCGGGGCGCCGGGGCCGATGGCGTGGCCGAAGACGCGGATCTCGCCGCCGTCGGGCTTGATCAGGCCCATCAGCATGCGCAGGGTGGTCGTCTTGCCGGCCCCGTTGGGGCCGAGCAGGCCGAGGACCTGGCCCTGCTCCACGCGGAAGGAGAGGTTCTTGACGGCGTACCGGTCCGACGCCTTCGCGTAGCGCTTGGTGAGGTCCGTGATCTGGAGGGGGACTTCGGCCAGGGCCGGGTCCGGTGGGGCGGGTGCGGTCGTGCGGCGGCGGCCCGTGAGGATCAGCGCGAGCGCGACACCGGCGCCGGCGAGCGGCAGCCACCACACCCATGCGGGCAGCCCTGCCCGGCTGTCGCGCCCGCCGAGAGCCGAGGGGACCTCCAGGTCGCCCTTGAGGGAGACGGTGTAGGTGGCCGGGGCCGTCGGGGAGGCGTAACCGAGGTCCGTCGAGGCGAGGACCAGGCGGAGCCGGTGGCCGTCGTCGACCTCGTGGTCGATCGCCGGGAGGGTGATGGTGACGTCCTTGCCGGCCTTGGCGCCTTCGACCCTGAGGGGTGTGACGAGCTGGGAGGGCAGCACCTGCTGGGTGCCGCCGCCCGGGCCGACGTCGTAGAGCTTGGCGAAGAGGACGGCGTCGTCGCTGGTGGACTTCACGTGCACGGTGGCGGTGGGCGAGCCGGTGATCTGGAGGTCCTCGCGCATCGGCGCGGACTCGAACGCGGCGAACTGGCCGGGGAAGTCGAGGGAGACGCCGATGCCGAGCGTGGAGAGCTGGCTGAGGCCGCCGGCGCCGCCGAGGCCGGGCAGGGCGGAGACGCCGGGCGGGCTGGCGCCGGGCGGATTGTCGAAGCTCTGCTCGCGCCCGGCCAGGGAGACGGAACGCTGCTTGCTCTCCAGGCCGGGGTAGCGGTCCGAGGTCACGCCGGTCAGGCGGGGTTCGCCGTCGCCGGATCCCGTGCCGAGGGTGCGGGTGACGCGGAAGGCGGGGCCGGTGTCGGCGCCCTTGTCGTCCTTGAGGTAGCGGTCGAACCAGGATGTCACGCGGCCTTCGACCCGGCCGGTCTCCATGTCGCCGCCGTCGTGACCGCCGGCGATCCAGTCGACGTCGACGGGGGCGCCGTTGGCCCGGATCGCCTTCGCGGCCCGGTCGGCCTGGCCGAGCGGGAAGAGGGAGTCGGACTGGCCCTGCATCAGCAGCGTCGGCACGTTGATGTTCTTCCCGACGGCGGACGGCGAACGCTCCTGAAGCAGCTCGCGCGCCTCGGCGTCCGGCTTGCCCGACTCGGCGACCCGCTCGTACATCCGGCACAGCGCGGGCTCGAACTTCTCGCAGCCGCCGCCGGAGTTGACGAAGATGCCGGCCCAGAGCTTCTTGAAGACGCCGTTCGGGAAGAGGGCGTCGGCGAGGTTCCAGTACGTGATCGCCGGGGCGATGGCGTCGACACGAGGGTCGTGGCCCGCGGTGAGCAGGGCGATCGCGCCGCCGTAGGAGGCGCCTGCCATGCCGACGCGGGGGTCGCCCTTCTTGTCGAGCTCGACCTGGGGCTGCTTGGCCAGCCAGTCGATGAGCTTCGAGACGTCGGCGACCTCGCCCTCGGGGTCGTTGAGGCCGATCTTCCCGTTGGACTTGCCGAAGCCGCGGGCCGACCAGGTCAGGACCGCGTAGCCGTCCCGGGCGAGGTCCTCGGCCTGCTGCCGTACGTCCTTCTTGCTGCCGCCGAAGCCGTGCCCGAGCAGGACGGCGGGGCGGCGGCGGTCTGCTCCGGAGGTGAAGAACGAGGTGTCGATGCGGACGCCGTCGCCGGTGGCCAGGAGCCGGTCTTCGCGGTGGACCGGGGGCGTGTCGTCGTTCGCGACGGCCGTCCACGTGCCCGCGCCCGCGAGGACGACGACGGCGGCCCCGGCGGCGAGGAGCCTCCGGGGCCTCCGCAGCAGCCCGTGGAGTCCGGGCAGTCGAAGATCCATGCGTCAACGGTACGGGGTGAAGCTGTCGAACAGTTGTCGACCGGAGGCCGAAGTGGGTGGCCTCCCAGGGGTGTACACGGAGTTTTCCGCGTACTGCGGGTGGTGTACGGGGCGGACTCGGGAGGTGCCGTGATCTGCCGGGTGCGGGTGCGGCGTGGTGTTCGCGCAGTTCCCCGCGCCCTCTTGAGCCCGTCCGTGGAAAAAGTGGGGCCGTCCTTGATGCGGACGGCCCCGGGACACTCGGTGTCAGTGGTTGCGCGGGAAGCCCAGGTCCACGCCCGCCGGGGCGTCGGCCGGGTCCGGCCAGCGGGTGGTGACGACCTTGCCGCGGGTGTAGAAGTGCGTGCCGTCGTTGCCGTAGATGTGGTGGTCGCCGAAGAGCGAGTCCTTCCAGCCGCCGAAGGAGTGGTAGCCGACGGGGACCGGGATCGGGACGTTCACGCCGACCATGCCGGCCTCGACCTCCAGCTGGAAGCGGCGGGCCGCGCCGCCGTCCCGGGTGAAGATCGCGGTGCCGTTGCCGAACGGGGAGGCGTTGATCAGGTCCAGGGCCTCCTCGTAGGTCTCGGTGCGCAGCACGGTCAGCACCGGGCCGAAGATCTCGTCCTGGTAGGCCTTCGCGGACGTGGGCACCTTGTCGAGCAGCGAGATGCCGATCCAGTGGCCGTCCTCGAAGCCGTCGACGGTGAAGCCGGTGCCGTCCAGGACGACCTCGCAGCCCTCGGCCGCGGCGCCCTCGACGTAGGAGGCGACCTTGTCGCGGTGGACCTTGGTGATGAGCGGGCCCATCTCGGAGGCCGGGTCGTTGCCCGGGCCGATCTTGATCTTCTCGGCGCGCTCGCGGATCTTCTCCACCAGCTCGTCGCCGATCGAGCCGACGGCGACGACCGCGGAGATGGCCATGCAGCGCTCACCGGCGGAGCCGTAGGCGGCCGAGACGGCGGCGTCGGCGGCCGCGTCGAGGTCGGCGTCCGGGAGGACCAGCATGTGGTTCTTGGCGCCACCGAGGGCCTGGACGCGCTTGCCGTTCGCGGAGGCCGTGGTGTGGATGTACCGGGCGATCGGGGTCGAGCCCACGAAGGAGACAGCCTTGACGTCCGGGTGCTCCAGCAGGCGGTCGACGGCCACCTTGTCGCCGTGGACGACGTTGAAGACGCCGTCGGGCAGGCCCGCCTCGGCGAGCAGCTCGGCGATCTTGATGGACGCCGACGGGTCCTTCTCGGACGGCTTCAGCACGAAGGTGTTGCCGCACGCGATGGCGATGGGGAACATCCACATCGGCACCATCGCCGGGAAGTTGAACGGGGTGATGCCCGCGACGACGCCCAGCGGCTGGCGGATCGACGACACGTCGACACGGCTCGCGACCTGCGTGGACAGCTCGCCCTTGAGCTGCACGCTGATGCCGCAGGCCAGGTCGACGATCTCCAGGCCGCGCGCGACCTCGCCGAGGGCGTCGGAGTGCACCTTGCCGTGCTCGGCGGTGATCAGCTCGGCGATCGCGTCCCGGTTGGCGTCCAGCAGGGCGCGGAACGTGAACAGGATCGAGGTGCGCTGGGCCAGCGAGGACTGGCCCCAGGTCAGGTAGGCCTCCTTGGCGGCGGCGACCGCCGCGTCCACCTCGTCGACCGAGGCGAACGCGACCTTCGTGGTCACCTCGCCGGTCGCCGGATCGGTCACCGGCCCGTGCGTGCCCGAGGCGCCTTCGACGGTCTTGCCGCCGATCCAGTGGTTGACGATCTTCGTCATGGCCGGGAACTCCTTCACAGATGGCGGCGTCGGGTGGAGACGTGCCGTTCGTACAGCTCACGTGCCTTGACCGCGGACGGCCGTGTCGCGGTCTCGGCCACGGGTACATCCCACCAGGCCTGCGCGGGAGGCGCGCCCGACACTGTGTCTGCCGTTTGGGTCTCGACGTAGACACATGTGGGAGTGTCGGCCGCCCGGGCCTCGGCGAGGGCCTCGCGCAGGTCCCGGACGGTCTTCGCGCGCAGGACGCGCATGCCGAGGCTGGCCGCGTTGGCGGCGAGGTCGACGGGCAGCGGCGGCCCGGTGTACGAGCCGTCCTCGGCCGGGAAGCGGTAGGCCGTGCCGAACCGCTCGCCGCCGACCGATTCCGACAGGCCGCCGATGGAGGCGTAGCCGTGGTTCTGGACGATCAGGACCTTGATCGCGATGCCCTCCTGCACGGCCGTCACGAGCTCCGTCGGCATCATCAGGTAGGTGCCGTCGCCGACCAGCGCCCACACGGGCCGGTCCGGGGCGGCCATCTTGACGCCGATGGCGGCCGGTATCTCGTAGCCCATGCAGGAGTAGCCGTACTCCAGGTGGTACTGGTCGTGCGACCGGGTCCGCCACAGTTTGTGCAGGTCGCCGGGGAGGGAGCCGGCGGCGTTGATCAGGATGTCCGAGGCGTCGGCGATCTCGTCCAGGGCACCGATGACCTGGGGCTGGGTCGGGCGGGTGTCGGGTTCGTCCACCTCGTAGCAGGCGTCGACGCGCTGCTCCCAGCGTTCCTTGTCCTCGGTGTACTCGGTGGCGTAGGTGCCGGCGACCCGGCACGCGTGCAGCCGGAGGGCGTCGGTGAGCTCCTGCAGACCGCTGCGGGCGTCCGCGACCAAGGGCTGCCCGGCGAGCTTGTGACCGTCGAAGGGCGCGATGTTGAGGTTGAGGAAGCGGACGTCGGGGTTGCCGAACAGCGTGCCGGAGGCGGTGGTGAAGTCGGTGTAGCGGGTGCCGACGCCGATCACCAGGTCGGCGGTGCGGGCGAGTTCGTCCGCGGTGGCGGTGCCGGTGTGGCCGACGCCGCCGACGTCCTGGGGGTGGTCGTGGCGCAGGGAGCCCTTGCCCGCCTGGGTGGAGGCGACCGGGATGCCGGTCGTCCCGGCGAACTCGGCGAGGGCCTCCTCGGCGCGGCTGTGGTGGACGCCGCCGCCCGCGATGACCAGGGGCCGTTTCGCCGAGCGGATGATCCGTACCGCCTCGGCCAGTTCGGTCGGGTCGGCGCCGGGCCGCCGTACGGTCCAGACGCGCTCGGCGAAGAACTCCTCCGGCCAGTCGTACGCCTCGGCCTGCACGTCCTGGGGCAGGGCGAGGGTGACGGCGCCGGTCTCGACCGGGTCGGTGAGGACGCGCATCGCGTTCAGCGCCGAGGGGATCAGGGCTTCGGGCCGGGTGATCCGGTCGAAGTACCTGGAGACCGGGCGCAGGCAGTCGTTGACCGACACGTCGCCCGCGTACGGCACTTCCAGTTGCTGCAGGACCGGGTCGGCGGGCCGGGTCGCGAAGATGTCGCCGGGCAGGAGCAGCACCGGGAGGTGGTTGACGGTCGCGAGGGCGGCGCCGGTGACGAGGTTGGTGGCGCCCGGGCCGATGGACGTCGTCACCGCGTGCGTGGACAGACGGCCGGACTGGCGGGCGTAGCCGACCGCCGCGTGCACCATGGCCTGTTCGTTGCGGCCCTGGTGGAACGGCATCTCCTCGGCGTGTTCGAGGAGGGCCTGGCCGATCCCGGCGACGTTGCCGTGGCCGAAGATGCCCCAGGTGGCGCCGATGAGCCGCTGCCGGGCGCCGTCGCGTTCGGTGTACTGGGCCGACAGGAAGCGCACGAGCGCCTGTGCGACGGTCAGTCTCGTCGTCGAGCTCATCGGTGTCCCTCCCTCTGGGTGGTCACGGATACGCGACGCCCGCACCGGGCGTTCACCGGGCGAGGCCGCGTACGCCTCTCCTGGGAGACCTCCGGCGCGGGGCCGTAGCGGGCGGGGAGTTGTCGCTCGCACTTCGCTCCTGCCAAAGCAAAGCGGCTTCCCGCGCCGGAGGCGATCTGGACCCGGGCCCTGCCCGGGAGGGGGAACGCTCGGTCTTCTGTGCTGTAGCCCGTGGTGAAGGTGTGGGTGGTCATGACGCGGCCCTCACAGCAGTCCGACGGCGGTGTCCACGGCGGCGGCCACGTCGCCGTCCGCCGGGTACAGCAGCGAACGCCCCACGACCAGCCCGCACACGGTGGGCAGTTGCAGGGCGCCGCGCCACTTCTCGTACGCCCCGTCCTGATCGTCGCCCACCTCGCCGCCGAGCAGCACGGCGGGCAGCGTGGAGGTGGCCATGACCTCGGCCATGTCGTCGGGGTTGTCGGTGACCGGGACCTTCAGCCAGGTGTAGGCGGAGCTGCCGCCGAGGCCCGAGGCGATGGCGATCGACTTGGTGACGGCCTCGGCGGAGAGGTCGTTGCGCAGCCGGCCCCGCTCGTCGCGGTAACTGATGAACGGCTCGACGAAGACGGGGAGTTTCCGGGCGGCCATGGCGTCGACGGCCCGGGCGGTGGACTCCAGGGTGGTGAGCGAGCCGGGGTCGTCGTAGTCGATGCGCAGGAGCAGCTTGCCCGCGTCGAAGCCCAGCCGCTGGATGTCCTCGGGGCGGTGGCCGGTGAATCGGTCGTCGAGTTCGAAGCTCGCGCCCTGGAGGCCGCCGCGGTTCATCGAGCCGAGGACGACCTTGCCGTCGAGGGCGCCGAGCAGGAGCAGGTCGTCGAGGATGTCGGCGGTGGCGAGGACGCCGTCGACGCCCGGGCGGGACAGGGCCAGGCAGAGGCGCTCGAGGAGGTCGGCGCGGTTGGCCATGGCCATGCCGCGGCCGCCGACCCCGAGGGCACCGCGGGCCGGGTGATCGGCCGCGACGATCATCAGACGGCCGCTCGGGTTCAGCAGCGGCCGGCGGGTGCGGCGGGCGGCGGCCTCGGCGATCGCCTCCGGGCGGTGGCTGCGCAGGTGGACGAGCTCGGAGATGTCGACGGTCACCGGACGGCCCCCGCGGTGACGGCCGCCTCGATCTCGTCCGGCGTGGGCATCGCGGACGAGCACTCCAGGCGGGAGGCGACGATGGCCCCGGCCGCGTTGGCGTGCCGCATGGTCTTCTCCAGGTCCCAGCCGGCCAGCAGGCCGTGGACGAGACAGCCGCCGAAGGCGTCGCCGGCGCCGAGGCCGTTGAGGACGTCCACCGGCAGCGGCGGGACCTCGGCGCTCTCGCCCTCGCGGTTCACGGCGAGGACGCCCTTGGGGCCCTGCTTGACGACGGCGAGTTCGACGCCCGCATCGAGGAGGGCCCGGGCGGCGGCGTGAGGTTCGCGCACGCCCGTGGCGACCTCCACCTCGTCGAGGTTGCCGACGGCGACGGTGGTGTGCCGCAGGGCCTCCGCGTAGAAGGGGCGGGCCGCGTCGGGGTCGGTCCAGAACATCGGGCGCCAGTCGAGGTCGAAGACCGTCGTGCCGGACTTGGCGCGGTGGGCGAGGGCCGCGAGGGTCGCCGTACGGCTGGGCTCCTCGCTCAGGCCCGTGCCCGTGACCCAGAAGACCCGGGCGTCACGGACGGCGTCGAGGTCGAGCTCGTGGGCGTCGATCTCCAGGTCGGGGGCCTTGGGCCGGCGGTAGAAGTACAGCGGGAAGTCGTCCGGCGGGAAGACCTCGCAGAAGGTGACCGGGGTGGGCAGGCCGGGGACCGGGGTGACCCAGCGGTCGTCCACGCCGAAGTCCCTCAGGGCCTGGTGGAGATAGGTGCCGAAGGGGTCGTCGCCGGTGCGGGTGATCACCGCCGTCCGCCGTCCCAGACGGGCCGCCGCGACCGCGACGTTGCTCGCCGAGCCGCCGAGGAACTTGCCGAAGGACGTGACCTGCGGCAGCGGGACGCCGGTCTGCAGCGGATACAGATCCACTCCGATCCGCCCCATGGTGATCAGGTCGTACGTCATCGGTGTCCCCTCGATGCTCGGCTCTCCCCGGCTTTGTAGCCCCCTCTCGACGCCCTGTCAATGTTTTGTCCGGACATTCGGACCAGATCATGACAGCGCTTTCCCATGCAGGCGCCCGTGCCCGCACCCGCGTCCTCACAGTTCCGAGTCTTCAACCCCCCGCCCCGGCCCGCCTCCCCGGGCGGCCGGCGATCGGACCCGAGTGCTGCGTCAAGACACCCCGCCGCCGTAGCGGCGCGCGCCTTTGCCCCGGCTGTGTCACAAACACCCCTCCCCTGTCACACATGTCGCGTGTACGCGGGCCTTCCGTCACATACGGCGCACAGGCCCTGCCGGGTCTCACCGGGCGTCGTTGACCGGACACAGGCTTGTTGATCGCCAGCGCAGCGCCCGGCTCCCCCGGACGGCCGTCCACGGCCGCCGCCGTGGTGCGCGCGGGGAGGTGCACGTCATGACCGACCGAAGACTGTGGTCCTACAAGGAGATCGCGGCGCACATCCGGGTGCAGCCGGACACCGTGCGGTCCTATCGAAAACACGGGCTGCTGCCTCCGCCCGACCATGTCGAGGGCGGCAAGCCCTACTGGTACGCCGACACGGTCCGGGCCTGGGTCGCCTCCAGGCCCGGAAACCGCGGCCGAAGAACCGACTGACCCGATCCCGCTGCGTCGTGCCCCGCCCTCGCGTGGGGCACGGTCGTCGCCCGGCGCGTCAGCTCCATGGCTCGATGACCGTCGCCCCCGCTCCGGGCGCCGTCCCCATCGCCGCCAGCGCGGACGGGACCTCCTCCAGCGCGATCATCGACGTCACCAGCAGGTCGGGGCGCAGCACGCCGCTGCGGACCAGCTCCAGCATCGGCGGGTAGCTGTGCGCGGCCATGCCGTGGCTGCCGAGGAGTTCGAGCTCCAGGGCGATCGCGCGGGCCATCGGCACGGGTGTCGTGCCGTCCGGCGAGGGCAGCAGGCCGACCTGGACGTGCCGGCCGCGGCGGCGCAGGCCGTTCACGGAGGCGGCGCAGGTGCCGGGTGAGCCGAGGGCGTCGAGGGAGAGGTGGGCGCCGCCCCCGGTGAGGTCCCGGACGGCCGCCGCGGTGTCCGGCACGGACGTGGCGTCCAGGCACTGCGCGGCCCCGAACGTCCGCGCCAGGTCCAGGGCCTGGGCCGACACGTCGACTGCCACCACCCGCGCGCCCGACGCCGCCGCGATCATCACGGCGGAGAGTCCGACCCCGCCGCACCCGTGGACCGCGACCCACTCTCCCGCCGCGACCCGCCCCTGCTGCACCACCGCCCGGTACGCCGTGGCGAACCGGCAGCCGAGCGAGGCCGCCGTCGCGAAGGACAGCTCCCCGGGCAGCGCCACGAGATTCACGTCGGCGTGGTCCAGCGCCACGTACTGGGCGAAGGATCCCCAGTGGGTGAAGCCGGGCTGGGTCTGGCGCTCGCACACCTGGTGGTCGCCCGCCGCGCAGGACGGGCAGGTGCCGCAGGCGCAGATGAACGGCACGGTGACCCGGTCGCCGGGCCGCCATCCGGTCACCCGGGCACCCACGGCCTCGACGACCCCGGCCAGTTCGTGCCCTGGCACGTGCGGCAGGGTGATGTCCGGGTCGTGGCCCTGCCAGCCGTGCCAGTCGCTGCG
>NZ_JBEOXI010000073.1:0-32333 GCF_040296465.1 Streptomyces sp. NPDC002130 | reverse complement strand
GGGTGTGGACCCGGTGCGGGTGCGGCTGCCCGGCACCGGGACCTGGGAGACGGTCCGCGAACACCTGGTGGAGCGGCTCTCCGGGGCGGGCGCCGGAGTCGTCGACGGCATGTTCGACGCGGGCCGGATCGTCGGGGCGGACGGACGGCCCGTCACGGCGGACGCCCCCTTCGAGCCCGGGATGTTCGTGTGGTTCCACCGGGACCTGCCCGACGAGGTGCCGGTGCCCTTCCCACTGGAGGTCGTGCACCGGGACGAGCACATCGTCGTCGCCGACAAGCCCCACTTCCTCGCCACCACCCCGCGCGGCGGCCATGTCGCCGAGACCGCGCTGGCCCGGCTCCGCCGCGAGCTGGACCTTCCCACGCTCAGCGCCGCGCACCGGCTGGACCGGCTCACGGCGGGACTCGTGCTGTTCACCGTGCGCCCCGAGGAACGCGGCGCCTACCAGACGCTGTTCCGTGACCGCCGGGTCCGCAAGGAGTACGAGGCCGTCGCCCCCTACGACGCCGGCCTCGCCCTGCCCCGGACGGTTCGCAGCCGGCTCGTGAAGGAGCGCGGAGTGCTCACCGCCCGGGAGGTCCCGGGCGAGCCCAACGCCGTGAGCCGTGTCGAGCTCGCCGAGCATCGCGACCGGCCCGGCGGGCAGGGCGGCCCCGGTCGGCTCGGCCGGTACCGGCTCGCGCCCGCCACCGGGCAGACGCACCAGCTGCGCGTCCACATGACCGCGCTGGGCGTGCCGATCCTCGGCGACCCGCTCTACCCGGAGGTGACCGCCCCCGCAGCGGCCGGCGACTTCCGTCGGCCGTTGCAACTGCTGGCGCGGTCCCTGGAGTTCACCGACCCGGTCACGGGCGAGGTGCACCGGTTCCGCAGCGGCCGGACGCTCACGGCCTGGGCGTCGTACGACCGTTGGGCCGCCGGGTCGTACGACGGCCCGTCAGACGGTCAGTAGCCGCGCCACCAGCTCAGGAACCGCTGCCAGACGCCCCTGCGGCGGGGCGCTTCCGCGACGGCCGGCTGCGCAGGCACGGGCACCGGCTGAGGCTGCGGCTGCACCTGGGCCGGCTGGGGCTGCGCGGCGACCGGCTGCGACTGCGCCGCGGCCGGTGCGGCGGCCGGCGGCTGCGCGATGCCGATCTGCCAGTCCGAGCGCTGCGCGGCGACCGGCTTGTGGTTCGGCACCTCCTGCACGTCCTGCGGCGGCCTGGGCGCGAACTGCACCGGCAGCTCCACCAGGTGCCGGGAGGCGATGGACGCCGTCCAGCGCAGCTCCTCCTGGTCACAGTCGAGTTCGACGTCCGGCAGCCGCATCAGCAGCGCGTCGACGCCGACGTCGGCGATGGAGCGGCCGATGTCCTGCCCGGGGCACTCGTGCGGGCCGCCGCCGAAGGCGAGGTGGGAACGGTTGCCCTGCATGCTGGCCTTCAGGTCCGGCCGCACCCGCGGGTCGACATTGGCCGGCAGCGGCGCGAAGAGCAGCCCGTCGCCCCGGCGGATGCGCTGCCCGCCCAGCTCGGTCTCCTGCTTGGCGAAGTAGGCGAAGACCGTGCTGAACGGCGGCTCGTTCCACAGGGACTGCTCCACCGCCTCCGGCACCGTCATCTGGCCGCCGTTGAGCTGGGCCCGGAAGCGCGGGTCGATCAGCACCGTGAGCAGCACGTTGGACAGCAGGTTGGTGGTGGCCTCGTAGGCGGCGAAGAGCACCAGGCGCAGGTGCTCCCTGACCTCGTCGTCGCTCAGCCGGGCCGGGTGCGTGATCAGGTAGCTGGCGAGATCCTCCTCCGGCCGGGCGCGCCGGGTGGCGGTGAGCCGGCTCAGGGCGTCCATGACGTAGGAGTGGCTGGCGAGCGAGGTGTCGGTGCCCTTGAGGGCGTCGCGGGCGGCCTCGACGAGCCGGTCGCTGTACTCGTCGGGCATGCCGAGGATCTCGCACATCACCGCCATCGGCAGGTGCTCGGTGAACTGGCCGACGAGGTCCGCCTCACCCGCCTCGCAGAACCGGTTGACGATCGTCTGCGTGCTGCGGTTGATGTAGCGGCGCAGGCTGCGGAAGTCGATGGTGGAGATGGCGCCCATGACCGCGCCGCGCAGCCGCTTGTGCTCGTCGCCCTCGGCGTGCGAGGCGATGGGCTGCCAGGCGATGTGCGGCATCAGCGGATGGTCGGGCTTGACGAGGCCCTCCCTGAGCGGGGTCCAGATGCGGCTGTCCCGGCAGAACTGCGAGGGCGAGCGCACCATGTGCAGGTTCTCGCCGTGGCCGAGGACGATCCACATCGGCACGTCGTCGTGGAGCAGCACGGGCGCCACGGGACCGTGCTGGTCCCGCAGTTGCTCGTACAGCGCTCCCAGGTCCTCCGCCTCGTGCAGCCGGTGCAGTCCCCCGGGCCCGAGGCCGTGCGCGGGGCAGCCGGGGGGCGGGCCGGGCGGGAGGTCGTCCGTACTGGTCGGGGCGTGGGATTCAGGCGTCACAGTGATCGCTCCGAAACTGAGGTGGTTCCAGGTGTCTGGGGGGAAGTGTGGGGATGGGTGACACGGGTCAGGCGCGGGAGCCCGTCATGGCGAGCGAGTGCAGGAAGCGCATGAGGGTCATCAGCACGTCACGGCTGGAGGCCCGGCGCCGCGCGTCGCACTCCATGATCGGGATGTCCGGCGTGAGGTCGAGGGCGGTGCGCAGCTCCTCGATGGCGTAACGGGGGGCGTCGGGGAAGGAGTTGACGGCGACCACGAACGGTACGCCGCGCTCCTCCAGGCGTCCCATGACGTCGAAGCTGACTTCCAGCCGCCGGGTGTCGACCAGCACCACCGCGCCGAGCGCGCCCTCGAACAGGCCGTTCCACAGGAACCAGAAGCGCTGCTGGCCGGGCGTGCCGAAGAGGTACAGCACGAGCTGGTCGGTGATGCTGATCCGGCCGAAGTCCATGGCGACGGTGGTGGCCGTCTTGGACGCGGAGCCGAAGTTGTCGTCGACACCGATGCCGGCCTGCGTCATGGTCTCCTCGGTGGTCAGCGGAGTGATCTCGCTGACCGAGCCGACCATGGTCGTCTTGCCGACGCCGAAGCCACCCACGATCACGATCTTGGCCGCGGCCTGTGCCGTGTGGGGCAGCTGGTCCTCGGCCCGGGGGCCCGGGATGGTGTCAGAGCCGTTGAAGTCCATTCATCACCGCTTCGAGGAGGGAACGGTCGGAACGCGCCTTGCGGACGATCGGGGCGCGCGCCTGCACCAGTTCCGCCGTCAGCAGCTCGGTGAGCAGTACGCCCATCGCGCTGAACGGCAGGTGGAGGTAGGCCGACAGCTCGGCCACGGACAGGGGGGCGGCGCAGAGTCGGAGCAGCGCCGCCTGCTCGGGGGAGGCGGAGGGCGGCGGGTCCGTGGCCCGCGCCACGATTAACGTCACCAGGTCGAGCTCGGCCCGTTCACCGTCCGGGCCGGCCACCACGTACATCCGCTCCGGGTTCCCGGGTTTGTCCTCGCCCTCCTGTGGCGTGGGCGGCTCCGGGGCGAGGTCGCGCCTCTGGCGTTGCGGAGGCGTCATACGATCTGCCCGTTCCGCCGGGGCGGACTGGTGAGGTGGCCACCGATCCGGACGACCAGGTCGCGCATCATGGCGCTCATCCGGCCGGGTTCGCACCGCACGTCGGAGAGCACCGCCAGGAAGGCGTTGGCGCCTGCGTCCATCAGGTAGAAGTAGCCCTGGTCGATCTCGATCATGACGAGCTTCATCTCGCCATCGCCCACGCTGAGTTCCTGACACACGCTGCCCGCGAGGGACTGCAGGCCGGCGCAGGCCGCGGCGACCCGGTCGGCCGCGTCCGGCTCGCCGCCGTAGCGGGCGATGCGCAGACCGTCGGCCGAGAGCACCACGATCATCTCGATGCCCGGCACGCCGTCAGCGAGCTGCTTGAGCATCCAGTCGAAGTTGCCTCGCTGCTGGATCACTTGAGGTCCCCCTCGTCGTCGGCCTCGGTGGGGGCCGGGTCGTTGATCAGGTGCAGGTACTTGTGCGGGTTCCGGATGAAGTCGGTGGGGTGGGTGCCGGGTTCGATGCCCTGCTTGAGCCCCTCCCAGAAGGCCTCCAGGCCCTTGCCGGGGGCGTCGGGCGCCGACATGTCGCGCAAGGGCTTGGTCTCGGGCTCTTGCGTGGCCGCCCAGGGGTTGTACTCGCCCCGTTCGGCTGCCTCCCGGTCGGCCTTCTCGTTGGCGGCCTGCTGGGCGAGGCGCTCGGCGAGCGGCATCTTCACCTTGCTGCGGCGCTGCGGCAGGCCGTTCGCGGTCCACTCGGTGACCTCGGGGACGTCGTCGTCCTCCAGGGAGACCGTGGCGGGGATCTTCGGGCTGGTGGGGCGTCGCCTCTTGGGCGCGCGCTTGGGGCCCTCGGGGATGCCCACCGTCATGGGGATGCCGGTGGCGCCGATGCCGTGGGCGAGTCCCACACCGGGCTCGTGGGTGATCATCTCGCTCGGCACGATGAGGATGGCGCGGACGCCGCCGTACGCGGAGGCGCGCAGCGAGACCTGCATGTTGTACGCCGTGCACAGCCGGCCCACGACGGCCAGGCCGAGGCGCGGGTGCTCGCCGATGTCCTGCAGGTCGACGCCCGCCTTGGCGGCCTCCAGCATGCCCTCGATCCGGGCGCGTGCCTCCTCGTTGAGGTTGACGCCGCCGTCCTCGATCTCGATGCAGACGCCGGTCTGCACCTCGGTGGCGGTGACGTGCACCTTGGTCTGCGGCGGCGAGTAACGCGTGGCGTTGTCGAGGAGCTCGGCGGCGGCGTGGATGACCGGCTCGACGTAGATGCCCTTGACGCTGATCTTGGCGATGGAGGACAGCTGGATGCGCCGGTACTCGAGGATGCGGGACATGGCGCCGCGCAGGGTGCTGTACAGGGACACCGGCGCGGGCCACTGCCGTCCGGGGCGGCCGCCGCCGAGGACGGAGACGGAGTCGGCCAGGCGGCCGATCAGGGCGTTGCCGTGGTCGATGCGCAGCAGGTCGTCGAAGACCTCGGGGTTGCGGCCGTGGTCCTCCTCCATCTCCCTCAGTTCTTCGGCCTGCTGGTGGATGATCGCCTGGACGCGGCGGGCGACACTGACGAAGGAGCGCGCGGCGGCGTCGCGCATCGTCACTTCGTAGTCGACGATCTTGAGCACCCTGAGCAGGGTCTCCGCCTGCGGGGCGGGGAGATCACGGAACGCCGGGTTGGCGAGGCCGAGCTTGCGGATCACCTCCCTGGGAGATTCTCCGGTCCGCAGCCGGTCGAGCGCGGCGGGGATGATCTCCCGCGAGAAGCGGACCAGCTCGTTCTCGTGGGCGGCGATCCGCTGTTGCAGATGTGCGCTGTGCCGGGCGTGCTCGGCACGCTGGTTGCGCAGCGCACGGCCGCGGCGCACCGCCTCGGCCGCCGTCGCGAGCACCAGAGCGGTGGCGATGCCGCCGCACCAGCCGACGGCACCCCGGGCCGGCTCCGTCACCAGCGCGACGGCGGCTCCGGTTGCCGCGGCCATGACTATGGCCGGGAGCAACAGCACGCGCGCGTAGGGGAGTTCACGACGACCGGGCGGGGATTGAACACTCACCATGTGGGCCTTCTGACAGGAGTCGACTGAGGTTCGGGGGGACTTGCAGGGGGGTATGTCATGAAGCAGTCGGAATCTTCCACACATTGGGGAACAAGCGCACGAATTCATCTCAAGCCGGTGCGCTGCGGGCGAGCTTAGTCCGACCGGATCATCGCTGTGTCATATTCAGCAACTGCCGGAAACCGGACGCGAAGGGATAGTACGCTCGGTCGTTTACACGCTGCGACATCGTTCGAATGCGCTACGTGACGGCGCACAGGCATACGAAAGTCCCCCACCGTCACGGGTGAGGGACTCTCGGAGAAACGCCCCCTAAGGGGCGCAGGGAACTGCGCGAGCAACCACCGACAACCGGAACCCGCGCATCAAACGATCACCCCACGGACGAGTAGGCGACCACTCCCCGCAGCAACAGATCAACGGCCTTACGGGCGTTCTTCACAACGCTGGAACCCTGTGGAGCCGCCGCCGCGATCTGCCCCAGCACATCGATGACCTGCTTGCACCACCGCACGAAGTCCCCCGCCGGCATCTCCGCCTCACGCAGCACCTCGTCGAGCCCCTTCCCGGAGGCCCACTCGTACGCGGCCCAGGCGAAGCCGAGATCGGGCTCGCGCTGCCCGACCCCCTCGGTCTGTGTGATCCGGAACTCCTCCTCCAGCGCGTCCAGCCGACCCCAGATCCGCACCGTCTCGCCCAGCGCGGCCTTGGCCTTACCGGACGGGACCTTCGGGGCCATCGCGTCATCGGCGACACGCGACTCGTACACCAACGCCGAGACACACGCGGCCAGTTCGGCGGGGCCGAGACCCTCCCAGACGCCCTCGCGCAGGCACTCGCTGGCGAGCAGGTCCAGCTCGCCGTACAGCCGCGCGAGCCGCTTGCCGTGCTCGGTGACCTCGTCGCCGCGCAGGTAGTCCAGCTCGGTCAGCAGTGCCACGATGCGGTCGAACGTCCGGGCGATGGTGTTCGTACGGCCCTCGATCCGCCGCTCCAGCTGCGAGGTGTCGCGCAGCAGCCGGTGGTACCGCTCGGCCCAACGGGCGTGGTCCTCACGGTCGTTGCAGCCGTGACAGGGGTGCGCGCGCAGCGCGGTCCGCAGCCGGGAGATCTCACGGTCGTCGGCCGCCTGAGAGCGCCGCTTGCGGTGCCGCTCGGCCGGAATGTGCCCGGCCTTGGTGCGCAGCGCCGACGCGAGGTCCCGACGGGACTGCGGGGAGCGGGGGTTGAAGGACTTCGGGATCCGCATCCGCTCCAGCGGCTCGACCGGCACCGGGAAGTCCATCGACGCCAGCCGCTTCACCTGCCGCTCGGCGGTCAGCACCAGCGGGCGCGGCCCGTCGTGGTGCTCGAAGCCGCGGTGACCGTTCGAACGGCCCGCCGGCAGGCCCGGGTCCAGCACCAGCGCCAGGCCCGCGTACTTGCCGGTGGGGACGTGGATGACGTCACCGGGCTTCAGCTTCTCCAGGGAGACGGCGGCCTCCGCACGCCGTTGCGCCACGCCCTGCCGGGCGATCTCGTTCTCCCGGTCCTTCAGTTCGCGGCGCAGTCGCGCGTACTCCTCGAAGTCGCCGAGGTGACAGGTCATGGAGGCCTTGTAACCCTCCAGCCCCTCCTCGTTGCGCTGCACCTGCCGGGAGATGCCGACCACCGACTTGTCCGCCTGGAACTGCGCGAACGACGTCTCCAGCAGCTCGCGCGAGCGGTGCCGCCCGAACTGCTCCACCAGGTTGACCGCCATGTTGTACGACGGCTTGAAGCTGGAGCGCAGCGGGTACGTACGCGTGCCGGCCAGGCCCGCGAGGTGCTCGGGGCTCATGCCGCGCTGCCAGAGCACCACGGCGTGGCCCTCGACGTCGATGCCCCGCCGCCCGGCCCGGCCCGTCAGCTGGGTGAACTCCCCCGCGGTGATGTCCGCGTGCTGCTCGCCGTTCCACTTGACGAGCTTCTCCAGCACCACCGAACGGGCGGGCATGTTGATGCCGAGGGCGAGGGTCTCGGTCGCGAACACGGCCTTGACCAGGCCGCGCACGAACAGCTCCTCGACGACCTCCTTGAAGGTCGGCAGCATGCCCGCGTGGTGGGCCGCGATGCCGCGCTCCAGGCCCTCCAGCCACTCGTAGTAGCCGAGGACGTGCAGGTCCTCCGTCGGGATGGACGCCGTGCGCTCCTCGACCAGGGCGCGGACCCGCTCGCGCGCCTCGTCGTCGTTGAGCCTGAGCCCCGCGTACAGGCACTGCTGGACGGCGGCCTCGCAGGCGGCGCGGCTGAAGATGAAGGTGATGGCGGGCAACAGCCCCTCGGCGTCGAGCCGCTCGATGACCTCGGGCCGGCTCGGCGTCCAGATCCGGGACCGCTGACGGCGCTCGCGCTCACGGTCGGCCTCGCGCATGGCCCGGCCGCGCCGGCGGTCCTGGTACGACGGCCGGCTCGCCTCCATCCGCGCCATGCGCGTGAGGTCGGGGTTGACGGCCTTCCTGTGGCCCTCGCCCTCCTCGAACAGGTCGTACATCCGCCGCCCGGCCAGCACGTGCTGGAACAGCGGCACGGGCCGGTGCTCGGAGACGATCACCTCGGTGTCGCCGCGGACCGTGTCCAGCCAGTCGCCGAACTCCTCGGCGTTGGACACGGTCGCCGAGAGCGAGACGAGCGTGACCGACTCGGGGAGGTGAATGATCACTTCTTCCCATACGGCCCCGCGGAACCGGTCGGAGAGGTAGTGCACCTCGTCCATGACCACGTAGCCGAGGCCGAGGAGGGTCTGGGACCCGGCGTACAGCATGTTCCTCAGCACCTCGGTGGTCATCACCACCACCGGCGCTTCGGAGTTGACGCTGTTGTCGCCGGTCAGCAGGCCCACCTTGTCCGTGCCGTAGCGGCGGCACAGGTCGGCGTACTTCTGGTTCGACAGGGCCTTGATGGGTGTCGTGTAGAAGCACTTCTTGCCCTGCTGGAGGGCGAGGTGGACGGCGAACTCGCCGACGATCGTCTTGCCGGAGCCGGTGGGCGCGGCGACGAGCACGCCCTTGCCCGCCTCGAGCGCCTGGCAGGACTCGATCTGGAAGGGGTCGAGGCCGAAGTCGTACATCTCGCGGAAGGAGGCGAGCGCGGTGGCCTGCTCGGCAGCGCGCTTGCGGGCTGCCGCGTACCGCTCGGCCGGGGAGAGGTCCTCTGTCATCGTGCTTTCGAGCGTACCGGGCCGCACTGACAACAGGACGATCATTATCCGGATCCGTTGCTGTGAAACCTCGGATCCGCGCAGCTCAGGGGCCGACGACCCGCACGCCCCCGCGCACGCAGCGCGCGCTCAGCGGCAGCGGGCCGAGCGGCTCCCCGTCGGCGTAGCCGGTGACTTGCTCGGCGGCGATCTCGACCCGCGCCGCCCGCAGCACGGTCACCTTCGGATGCTCGACGTGCGTCCCCCGGTACACCCGCGGGAACACCCGCAGCAGCGTCGTGCGGCTGCAGTCGCCGACCACCGTCACGTCGAACAGCCCGTCGGTCAGGTCGGCACCGGGGCAGATCCGCATGCCGCCGCCGTACGAGGAGCCGTTGCCGACGGCCACGAGAGTCGCCTCGACCTCACGGACCTCGCCGTCGTCGAGCCGGATCCGGTACGGGACGGGCCGGAACTCGGCGAGTTCGGCGATCATCGCCAGGTCGTACTTCAGGCGGCCGGTGGGCCATCGCATGCGGTTGCCGCGGTCGTTGACGCGGGAGTCGAAGCCGGAGGCGAGGACCGTGCCGAACCAGCGGTCGCCGACCTGTCCGAGGTCGATGTCGCGGATCCGGCCGCACTTGAGGGCGTCGGCGATCATGCGGCCCGCGGCGGCGGGCTCCCGGACGGGCAGGCCGAGGGCGCGGGCGAAGTCGTTGCCGGTGCCGACCGCGACCAGGCCGAGCGGGGTGCGGGTGCCCGCGACGGCCCGCAGCGCGAGGTTCGCCATGCCGTCGCCGCCGACGGCGATCAGCGCACCCGTGCCGGTCTCGACGGCCGCATGCGCGCGGACGAGGGCGTCCGCGGCGTCCTCCCCGAGGACGGTCCGGACCGAGAAGCCGGCCGCCCGCAACGCGGAAGCGGCCGGCTGCGCCGCGCGGGCGCCCCGGCCGCGGCCCGCGGTGGGGTTGACGAAGAGGGTGATCTCGCTGGTCACGCGACCGACCCTACGAGCTGGCCGCCGATCTTCAGGTCACGTCGTCATAACCGTTGACCCGGTCCGTGCGCTCCGAGGTCGCCTGTTCGGGCAGCGCCGCGCGGCTGGTCGTCACGGGCTCGATCTCGCCGATGTCGTCGGGGGTGAGATCCAGCTCGGAGGCCTCGTCGTCGGCGGGGCCGAGGGCCTCGCGGCGAGCCTTACGGCGGTCGTTGACCAGGGAGAAGGCGACGGCCGCGAAGTACAGGATCCAGATGGGCGCCGCGAGCGCCAGCATCGTCAGCGGGTCCGTGCTGGGCGTGGCGACGGCCGCGAAGACCGTGATGCCCATGATCATGCCGCGCCACCAGCCGAGCATGCGCTTGCCCGGGAGCACCCCGGTGAGGTTGAGCATGACCAGCAGCAGGGGCAGCTCGAAGGAGAGGCCGAAGACGAGCACCATCCGCATGACCAGGTCGAGCAGGTCGTCCAGCGGCAGGAGGTTGGACGTGCCGCCCGGGGTGAACTCGAGGAGCACCTTGGCCGTGGTGGGGAGCACCGTGTACGCGAAGTAGGCGCCCACGATGAACAGCGGGGCACCGGTGCCGACGAAGGCGTAGGCGTACTTCTTCTCGTGCCGGTGCAGGCCCGGCGCGACGAAGGCCCACAGCTGGTAGAGCCAGATCGGCGAGGCGAAGACGACGCCGGCCATCAGGGACACCTTCAGCGCCAGCGTGAAGGGGGTGAGCAGGCCGTTGATGGTGATCTGCGCACAGGGCTTCGCACCGGGCTGCGACTGGGCCAGTTCCGCGAAGGTCTTGTCACAGCCGACCGAGTCGAGGATCGGCTTGGTGATCAAGTTGATGATGTCGTTGTAGAAGAAGGCGGCGGCGACCGTGACGACGACGATCGCCAGCATCGCCTTGGCGAGCCGGTTGCGGAGCTCGCGAAGGTGCTCCGCGAGGGGCATGCGCCCCTCGGGATCCCTCTCCTGCTTGCGGGCAGACTTCAGCAACCCACGTTCCCATCTCGTGCGGCGGGCCGGAGGTCACCGGCCCTGCGTCAGCGCTTGGTCGTGTCCGTGGGCTCGTTGACCGGGCGCGAGCTGGTCACATCACCGGGCGCTGCCTGGATGGTGCGCTGCGAGGGCTCGTCGTTGTTGGGCGGGCCGGCCGGGGTCGTGGACGACTTGTTCTCGTCCTTCATCGCCTTGGCCTCGCTCTTGAGGATGCGGGCCGACTTGCCGAGCGACCGAGCCATGTCCGGAAGCTTCTTCGCGCCGAACAGCAGGATGATGACGACGAGGATGAGAATGATCTCGGGGGCTCCGAGCCTTCCGAACATAAGTCTTTACCTTCTCACCGAGGCGGCTGTGGTGGGGGTGCTGTCCGACCGGTCGGACACTTGTCCGAACGATCGTGTTGGCAGCGATCGTAACGCTCGGGGGTAAACGTGAGGCAATCCCTCTGCATCCCTTGTGCGCACTCCCGTCCGCGACCAGTGCCTCGTTAACCGGGCCGCGACCAGCAGCGTACCTGTACGAACCGCCGACGTGACAGGGCGAAGTGTCCCGAAACGCAACTCACAGCCGTCCGCCGGACACCTCACAGAGCGTCGACGGAACGGGCCGCGCTCTGCGCCGACCGCTCCAGGTCCTCGGCGGCCCGGCTGATCCGGCGCGCCGAGTCCGTGACCTGCCTGCCCAGGCGTTGTGCCTCCACGAAGACCCGCACGGCGAGCACCCCGAGCACGACGAGACCCACGAAACCCAACGCAACCGCGAACATCGGCCAGAACATGACGTCGAGACTAGACCTTTCCGAACGGCCGGGATCCCCGGCCCACTAGACGGTGGAGTGCAACCGCAGGGTCCGCACACCGCCGCCGGTGAGCAGCTCCACGATCCGCTCCCCCGCGGGCTTGCGGACGGACGCGCCGCACTCCGGGCAGGTGAAGGAGTAGAAGGTGGTGCGGCTCGTGGCGCCGATGGCCAGGCGCAGCGCGCCCGCGGCGAGCTCGCAGTGCTCCCGGCAGTCGGGACAGCCCGCCCGGAACACGACCGGGGTCACGCTTCTCATCCCCGCGAACGCGGACTCCACCGTCATGCCCCCGACACCACCGGACGTCACCGACTCGCTCAAGCCCTCGCTCCTCTTCCTGGGGTCGTACGCCTCCGGGGTGCACGACCGGTGTCGCGGTCCGGCCGTGGCCCGGCCGTGGACCCCGGAGGGCGTCTGTGACTCACTCCGGTCCGTCGCCCGGCCCGTCCGGGACCGTCCGCACCGCGTGCGGTCCGCGCACGTCCTGAGTGACGCCGGCCGTCCGCGCCGCCTCGATCCCGTCGTACGCCGCCAGCGCCTCCCGGGCCGCCTGCCGGGCACTGTCGGCGAGCTCCGGCGGCGAGACGATCCGGCCGTCCCGCCCGAGCCGCAGTGCCAGGCGCCGGAGCGACGCCGGGTCGGGGGTCCGCAGAGTGATACGCAGCCCGCCGTCCGGGAGCTCATCCGCACTGTCGTGCGGGTAGTACTCCGCGACCCAGCGGCCGCCGGGCCCGACCTCGATCACGACCTCCGGGTCCTCGGCCGCCGGCTGCACCAGCGCCTCCGAGAGGTCCCGCAACTCGATCTCGGGCGGCGCCGACGGCTCGTCGAGGATCTTGATCTCGGCGACCCGGTCGAGCCGGAAGGTGCGGCGCGCCTCGGAGCGGCGGCACCAGGCCTCGACATACGTGTGCCCGACGCTGACCAGGCGGATGGGATCGATCTCCCGCTCGGTCACCTCGTCGCGCGCGGGCGAGTAGTAGCGGATCCACAGCCGGCGGCGCTCGGCGATCGCGCGGTCGACGTCCGCGAAGACCCCGCCCTCGGACTCGAAGGTCACCGACAGGCGCGAGCTGGCACCCGCCGCCTCGCCGGCCGCGGTCTCCACCTTGGCCGTCGCCCGCAGCAGCGCCTGCCGGTCGCTCTCACGCAGTCCGGGCAGCGTGGACACCGCCCGGGCGGCGACGAGCAATGCGGTGGCCTCGTCGGCGGCGAGTCTGAGCGGCTCGGCGGCTTCCGCCGCGAGCGCTGCCGGGTTGTGCCACCAGATGCGCTCGCCGTCGGTGTCGATGTCGAGCAGGTCCCCGCCGCGGAAGCTGGTGCCGCACATGGGCAGCACGTCCAGGTCGGAGACCAGCTCGTCCTCGCTGATGCCGAAGGCACGCGCGACGTCCTCGACCCGGGCTCCGGGACGCTCCTTCAGATACGTCACCAGCGAGAGCATCCGCCGGGTCTGGTCGATGGCGTTCACGGGCCTGACCGGTTTGCCTGCCACTGTCTTTCCGCTCCCCCTCAGCCCTTGGCCACGGCCCGCAGCCGGTCCACCACGTCGGCCCGCAGCTCGGCGGGCTCCAGGACGACCACGTCCGGCCCGAACTCCACCAGCCAGGCGTCCAGCCCGTGACCGTACGGAATCTCCAACTCGTCCCAGCCGTCGCCGAGTTCCCGGACGGAGGTGGCCTTCGCCCGAAGGGGGTACCCCGCCCCCGCGCGCAGCCGGATCCGCGCCGAACGGTCGGCGACCTCCCCGGCCCAGCTCGCGACGGTCTCCCGGACGGTGACGACGTCCGGCACCTCGGCGGTGTAGCGGCCGCCGCGCGAGCGGACCTTGCCGGTGATCCGGGACAGCCGGAAGACCCGCTCGGCGCCCCGGTCGCGGTCCCAGCCCGCCAGGTACCAGTGGCCCCGCCAGCACTCCAGCGCCCACGGCTCCACGTGCCGCTGCTCGGGGTGGGCGGCGGTGGCCTTGCGGTAGTCGAAGGCGACGGGCCTGCGGTCCCGGCAGGCCAGCATCAGCGGCTCGAACGCGGCCTCGTGCACGGGGATGCGCGGCTCCAGCGCGCCGTGCGACCCGTAGGGGTCGACGTCCTCGGGGAGCCCGGCCGCGCGCAGCTTCTGCAGGGCGCCGCTGGCCGCTCCGGCGAGCCGGGCCTGCTGCCACACCTTGGCGGCCAGCCCGAGGGCGGCGGCCTCCTCGGCGTCCAGGGTGATGGGCGGGAGGCGGTTGCTGTCCCGGCGGGCCATGTAGCCGATCTCGCCGTCGAGGCTCTCGACGGTCTCGATGACCAGCCCCAGTTCGCGCAGGTCGTCCTTGTCGCGCTCGAACATGCGGTTGAAGGAATCGTCGGAGCCTGTCGTGCCGTTGCCCGGCCCGAAGGCCTCGACGTAGGCCTCGATGGAGTCGCGCAGCTCACGCTTGCTGAGCGGGCGCCGCGTCCCGAGCAGACACAGCGCCAGATTCATCAGCCGCTCTGCCTTGGCAATGGCCATCGACGCGCTTCGCCTCCCTATGGTGCTTACGAGCGATGACCGTACCGCCACACGGTGGCACGGCAAAAGCCGAGGGCCCATGCCCGAACAGGCATGGGCCCCACATGATCGAGTCTGTCCGGAGCTTGCTCAGACTCCGAGCAGGTCGACCACGAAGATCAGCGTCTCACCGGGCTTGATCAGAGGGGACGGGCTCTGGTTGCCGTAGGCGAGGTGGGCGGGGATGGTCAGCTGGCGGCGGCCGCCGACCTTCATGCCCTGCACGCCCTGGTCCCAGCCCTTGATGACCCGGCCGCCGCCCAGCGGGAAGCGGAACGGAGTGCCGCGGTTCCAGCTGGCGTCGAACTCCTCGCCGGTGCTGAAGGAGACACCCACGTAGTGCACGGTGACGGTCTGGCCGGCCTGCGCGACCGGGCCGTCGCCCTCCCAGATGTCCTTGATCTCGAGGTCCGCCGGGGGCTCGCCGCCCGGGAAGTCGATCTCGGGCTTGTCGATGCTCACTTCATCTCTCCTTGTTACGTGACCTGCGTCGGGAACAGTCTCACAGACCGGCCTGGTCAGACCGTGCCGAGGATGTCCACCGTGAAGACCAGGGTGTTCTTGGACAGCTCGCTCTGCGGGCTGGCGCCGTAGCCGAGCGAGGGCGGGATCACCAGCAGCACCCGGTCGCCCACGTGCTTGCCGACGAGGCCCTTGTCCCAGCCTGCCACCACGGAGCCGTTGCCGATCTGGAAGGCGGTGGCGCCGCCGTGGTCCCAGGAGGAGTCGAACTTCTTGCCGTCCTCCCACTTGACCCCGGTGTACTGGGCGATGAGGCCCTGGCCGGCCTCGACCTTCTTGCCGTCGCCCTTGATCAGCACCTGTTCCTTGAGGTCCTTGGGAGCCTTTTCGCCCTTGGGGACGGTGATGACCGCGGCCTTCTGCGACGGCGACTTCACCTCGGGCATGCCCGGCTCGGAGGGCGCCTGCTCGCCCTTGGCCTCGGCCTTGGCGTCGACGCTCGCGGCTCCGACCGGGTCGACCACCCAGATCAGCACGTCCTTCGCGGAGATCCCGGAGGACGTGTTCAGGCTCTGGCCGATCAGATCACCCGCGGTGCCCTGCACCAGGACACGGCTGCCCGGCTTCTTGCCCTTCACCGCGTCGAGGACCTTCTCGGGGAGCTGCTGGCTCGGCTTGCCGATCTGCTCGATGGACTGGCGCCGGGGCCCCTTGTCACCCGTCGATCCCGCCGCCCAGGTGCCGCCGAGCTCCTGGCCACCGCCCCACTTCTCGACGGTCCAGTCCAGGCGGACGAAGTCCGAGCCCTTGATCGGGGTTCCGGTGCCCGCCGAGAGCGTCTTGACCACGGTCTTGTCGGACGGCTTGCCGTCCTTGGGCACGGAGATCTCGGGCTTCGCCCCGACTTTCCCCTTGACCTCGGCGACGCCTCCCGCCGCATCGCCGTTGTTTCCGTCGTCCGACCCGCACGCGGCGGTGAACAACAGGGCGGGAACGGCCAGCAGCGCGGCCACGAGTCGTTTCGTGTTGTAGTTCATCAGTCCAACTGGGATCGGAGGTGGGGGGCAATGCCCGCCACTCTACGGCGTAGCCGCTCCGCACTCCCCACACCGCGCGACACGACGCCGTCCCCGGCCGCTCCCGCACGGGCGGAGCCGATGGAAAAGCCGGTACCCGAAGGCGCGAAAACCTTCGGGTACCGGCTTCTCGGACGGGCCGGATCCGGCTCACATTCCGGCGATCAGCTTTTCCACCCGGTCGTCCACGGAACGGAACGGGTCCTTGCACAGCACGGTCCGCTGAGCCTGGTCGTTGAGCTTCAGGTGGACCCAGTCGACCGTGAAGTCACGGCGCTGTTCCTGGGCCCGCCGGATGAAGTCCCCGCGCAGCCGGGCGCGTGTGGTCTGCGGCGGGACGGACTTGCCCTCGAAGATCTTCAGGTCGTTGCAGATACGGGCCGCCTGACCCTTCTTCTCGAGCAGGTAGTACAGCCCACGACGGCGGTGGATGTCGTGGTAGGCGAGGTCTATCTGCGCGACCCTCGGGTGCGACATGGTCATGTTGTGCTTGGCGCGGTACCGCTCGATGAGCTTGTACTTCATGACCCAGTCGATCTCGGTGCCGATGCGGTCGAGGTCCTCGGACTCGATCGCGTCCAGGGTGCGGCCCCACAGCTCCAGGACCTGCTCGACGGTGCCGGTGCGGATGCCCCGGCGCTCGCAGAAGTCCAGGGCCTTCTCGTAGTACTCGCGCTGCACCTCCAGGGCGGAGGCCTCGCGTCCGCTGGCCAGGCGCACCTTGCGCCGGCCGGTGATGTCGTGGCTGACCTCGCGGATCGCCCGGATCGGGTTCTCCAGGGTGAGGTCCCGCATCACCGTGCCCGCCTCGATCATGCGCAGCACCAGGTCGGTGGCACCGACCTTGAGCAGCATGGTCGTCTCGGACATGTTGGAGTCGCCCACGATGACGTGCAGGCGGCGGTAGCGCTCGGCGTCCGCGTGCGGCTCGTCACGCGTGTTGATGATGGGCCGGGATCGGGTCGTCGCCGAGGAGACGCCCTCCCAGATGTGCTCGGCGCGCTGGCTGACGCAGTACACGGCGCCGCGCGGTGTCTGCAGCACCTTGCCCGCACCGCACAGCAGCTGGCGGGTGACCAGGAACGGAATGAGAATGTCCGCGAGTCGCGAGAACTCCCCGTGCCGGGCTACCAGATAGTTCTCGTGGCAGCCGTAGGAGTTGCCCGCCGAGTCGGTGTTGTTCTTGAAGAGGTAGACGTCGCCCGCGATTCCCTCCTCGTGCAGGCGTCGTTCGGCGTCCACCAGGAGTCCTTCGAGAATGCGCTCGCCCGCTTTGTCGTGGGTGACCAGTTCGGTCACGTTGTCGCATTCCGGTGTCGCGTATTCCGGATGCGATCCCACGTCGAGATAGAGGCGGGCGCCGTTTCGCAGAAAGACGTTACTGCTTCGGCCCCATGACACGACACGGCGGAAGAGGTACCGCGCCACCTCGTCAGGAGACAGGCGGCGCTGTCCCCTGAACGTGCACGTGACGCCGTACTCGTTCTCCAGCCCGAAAATGCGGCGGTCCATGAGGGAACATTACGCCCGATCCCCTGAACTGAAACGGGGTTCGACGGCACGGTTCGGATCATTTTCCGAACCGGCCGCAACAACCGCTCCCCGGCCGGGAGCTGCGACTACCCGTCCTGTGGCGGTCAAAACCAGCAGGGACACGCCGCCTGCGACGGCCGGCACGGCGAAGCCCCACAAGGCCCCGCCCACCTCGACGACGGGCCCCGCGACGCCCGTTCCGACCGAGTGGCCCACGGTGAACGTCGTCACCAGCCAGGAGAACGCCTCGGTGACCGTGCCGCGCGGGGCGTGCCGGTCGACGAGGACGAACGCACAGGCGATGGCGGGTGCGAGGAAGACCCCGGCGAGCGCGGTCAGCGCGACCATGGCAACCGCGTCCGGCATCAGCATCAGCGGCAGATAACACACGACCAGAAGCGCCACCAGCGCCCGCAGTCGCCGCGCGGGCTCACCGGCCCACTGCCGGGCGCCGTACACGGTGCCGCCGACCAGCGCGCCGAAGCCCAGGGCCGCCATCAGCCAGCCGTACACGGCGTCCCCGCCGTGGTCGTCCGCGTAGGGCACGGAGGCGACGGTGATGGATCCGAGGGCCATGCCGATGAACAGGAAGGCCGCCAGCAGCGCGAGCAGTCCGGGCGAGCGCAGCGCGCCGAGCCAGTGCGCCTCGCGCGGCGCGGACCGCCAGGCGCGCGAAGGCTCCGACAACACGACGGACAGCGCCCCCAGCACCCCGACCACGTTCAGCACGAGCAGCGCGGCCTGGGCCGACCACAGGGACACGCACAGCGTCACGAGCAGCGGCCCGACGGTGAACATCACCTCCTGGGCCACGGCGTCCATGGCGTACGCCGTGTGCACCTGGTCCTCCCGGCGCAGCACGGACGGCCACAGCGCGCGCAGCCCGCCCTCCAGGGGCGGCGTGAAGAGCCCGGCACCGGCTACGGCGGCGTAGGCGAGCGGCAGCGACCCGATGCCCGAGAAGGCGAAGACGGCCATCGCCAGCCCGGACAGCACGGCCGCCGGCAGCTGCACACGCGGCTGCCCGCGCAGGTCGACGATCCTGCCCAGCACGGGCTGGCCCACGGCATTGGCGACGCCGTAGACGGCAGCCAGGGCCCCGGCCAGGGTGTACGTCCCGCCCTCCGCCCGGACGAACAGCACGATCGCGATGGCGGCCGTCGCATTGGGCAGCCTGCCCACCAGCGTGCCGACGAGCAGCCGGGTGGCATGTCGCGCCCGGAGGATCTCCAGATATCCCGTGGCCATGTCCCACCCCTAGGTTTTACGTATAACGCCGGAGTCCATACGTACCATGGCCGCTGTTCGCGGGTCCAGACGAAGGAGCAGGCCGACGGTGGTACGAGGCAGCACACGCCCCACGAGCCGGGACGTCGCCCAGGCCGCCGGAGTCTCCCAGGCGGCCGTGTCCCTGGTCCTCGGCGACAAATGGCGCGGCCGGGTCTCCGAGACCACAGCGGAGCGCGTCCGGGAGGCCGCCCGCGACCTCGGCTACCGCCCGAACCTGGCCGCCCGCAACCTGCGCCTGGGACGCACCCGCACGGTCCTCCTGGTCGTCCCGGCCCTCACCACGGAGTTCTTCGCCGGCGTCTACACGGGCGCCGCCCGCGTCGCCGCCGAGCACGGCTTCGGCGTGGTCCTCTACCCCTCCCCCGAGGGCATCGGGCCCGCCCGCGACCCTTTCGCCTCCGCGCAGTCCGCGCTGGACGGCGTGATCGCCTCCTCCATGGCCGCGGACGCCCTGACCACCATCCGTGGCGAGGCGCTGCCGTTGGTGATGCTGGACAGCGACCCGGAGGGCAGCCTCGGGGCGGCGACGGTGAACCTGGACATCACCGACGGCATCCGCCAGGCCACGGCCCACCTGCTCTCCCTGGGCCACCGCCGCTTCCTCCACCTGGCGGCGGACGTCCCGTCCTGGACCTTCGAGATCCGCGCCCGGGAACTGGCCGCACGACTGGACGAGGTGCCGGGCACATCGCTGCGCACAGCCCGCTCCCCGATCTCCATCGCGGGAGCCGTGACGGCCGCCGAAGCCGCCCTCTCGGCCCCCGGCGCTCGCCCCACCGCAGTGATCTGCGACGACGACCAGCTCGCGGCCGGCACCTACAAAGCAGCCCGCCGTCTGGGGCTGCGCATCCCGGACGACCTGTCGGTCACGGGCGTCGACGACCTGGCCCTCGCCACGGCCATGGACCCGGAGCTGACGACGGTCCACCTGAACGCGGAGCTGTTCGGGGAGCGGGGTATGGGGGCCCTCCTAGCGGTCCTGGAGGGCGGCGAGCCCGAGAGCGGGGACATCCCGGTCCAGCTGGTGGTACGGAGCTCTACGGCACCGCCTCGCTAGCCGTGCGGGGCGTTGCCGCAGGGGCCGGGGGGGTCCGCAACCCGGCGGAGCGGGGTGCCGCTGCGCCCACCCGTGCCGCCCCAGGCGGCACGCATGCCCGCAGCCAAGGCGAGACGCGCCCGCACCCGCGTATGGCGAGAAGGGGACGTGTCGGGGGGTGTCCGCCCGCAGCGGTTGGCGCGTCGACGCCAGTCAGTCGGTAACAGGCTCCATCGCGCCGTTCCGAGGACGGACACCCCCCGGCGCTGCCCCGACCCACCACCGGCACAACGCGAAGCGGACGCGCACCCGCACACGGCGACGCGCCCCGGCCGCAGAACCGCCGGCCAGGGCGCGTCACACACGTCAGAACTACTCGGCGTCGTCCTCCGACGCCGCCTCCTGCGCGGCGTCTGCGTCCGCGCCCAGCAGCCGCGACAGCTGCCGCCCGCTGATCCGCCTGAACTTGCGCTTCTGCGGGCGCGTGCGGTCCAGCACCGCGACCTCCAGCCGCTCCGCGGGGATCTCCCGCTCGCTGCCGTTGGTGTCGCGGGACAGCGCCTGCACCGCCAGCTTCAGCGCTTCCGCGAGGGTCATGCCCTCCTGGTGGCGCTGGTCCAGATAGCTGCTGATCTGCTCGGCGTTGCCGCCCACCGCGACCGAGCCGTGCTCGTCCACGATGGAGCCGTCGTGCGGCAGCCGGTAGATCTGGTCGCCCTCGGGCGTCTCCCCGACCTCGGCGACGACCAGCTCCACCTCGTAGGGCTTCTCGGCGGCGCTGGAAAAGATCGTGCCCAGCGTCTGCGCGTACACGTTCGCCAGGCCCCGGGCCGTCACGTCGTCCCGGTCGTAGGTGTAACCCCGCAGGTCGGCGTAGCGCACGCCGCCAATCCGCAGGTTCTCGTACTCGTTGTACTTGCCGGCGGCCGCGAAGCCGATCCGGTCGTAGATCTCGCTGAACTTGTGCAGCGCACGGGACGGGTTCTCGCCGACGAACACGATGCCGTCGGCGAACTGCAGCACGACGAGGCTGCGACCACGGGCGATGCCCTTGCGGGCGTATTCCGCCCGGTCGGCCATGGCCTGCTGGGGTGAGACATAGAACGGCGTCGACACCGGTTATCCGTCCCTCTCTTGAAGATTCCGTCGGTTCACTGGACCACCTTCACGAAGACGATCGCCGCTACAGCAGCGCGGCCCGCGGCCCGTCGGGCTGCTCCAGCCGCCGCTCCAGGACCGAGCGCGCGATCTCGGACGCCTCGCTCTCGGTGAGCCGGCGGAAGCCGTCGTCGGTGATCACGGTGACGATGGGATAGATCCGGCGGGCGACATCGGGACCGCCGGTCGCCGAGTCGTCGTCTGCCGCGTCGTAGAGCGCCTGGACCACGAGCGTGGTGGCCTCGGCCTCGCTGAGGTCGTCCCGGAAGAGCTTCTTCATCGCACCGCGCGCGAAGATCGACCCGGAACCGGTGGCCGCGTAGTTGTGCTCCTCGGAGCGGCCGCCGGTGACGTCGTAGGAGAAGATGCGGCCCTTGCCGCGGTCCACGTCGTACCCGGCGAACAGCGGCACCACGGCCAGGCCCTGCATGGCCATGCCGAGGTTGGAGCGGATCATCGTCGACAGGCGGTTCGCCTTGCCCTCCAGGGACAGCTGCGCGCCCTCGACCTTCTCGAAGTGCTCCAGCTCCAGCTGGAACAGCTTCACCATCTCCACGGCCAGGCCCGCCGTGCCGGCGATGCCCACCGCCGAGTACTCGTCGGCCGGGAAGACCTTCTCGATGTCCCGCTGCGCGATGACGTTGCCCATGGTGGCCCGCCGGTCACCGGCGAGGACCACACCGCCGGGGAACGTCACGGCGACGATCGTCGTGCCGTGCGGTGCCTCGATCACGCCCTGGGTGGGAGGCAGCTGCCGGTTGCCGGGCAGGATCTCCGGCTGGTGTTCGGACAGGAAGTCCATGAAGGAGGAAGACCCTGGCGTCAGGAAGGCAGCTGGTAGACGCCCGGTGCTACGAGTGTTGGCTTCCACGCGATTCCTTCCACGTATGCGACAGCCCGCCCTGTGACGTCGGGCCGATCCTTGGAACAACCCCGGTCCGGTTGCCACCGGGGGCTCGGTATGCCTCGGACCCTACCCGTCCTTCGGCGGTGATCCACATGCCCGGCGGGACCAACTCCGCCGGAGCGACGCCGCACTTGCCGGCCGCGCACACGGGCGACCGACGGGCTCCGGGACCCACCGACGCCCGGAGCGCCGCACTCCGGGGCATCACGTCCTACGGTGTGCCCCGCGCGCAGCGCTCCGCGCTTCGGCCGGTCCCTCGCTCACGCACTCCGTTTACCTTCGAAACGAAGGTTCAGGGGCCTTACTGGCCACCCTTTTGAACGAAGGACCGCACGAAGTCCTCTGCGTTCTCCTCGAGTACGTCGTCGATCTCGTCCAGAACCGAGTCCACGTCGTCGCTCAGCTTCTCCTGACGCTCCTTGAGGTCCTCGGAAGCCTGCGTCTCCGCCGCCTGCTCCTCGACCTCCTCGGTGGACCGGGTGGCCTTCTGCTGTCCGCCGCCGGTGTCCTTGGTCGCCATATCCCTCACCCCGCTCGGTTCGCCCGACACAGTTGCTCGGTCAAGATCAGACCCTACTCGCCGGGTCTGACAATGGCCCCGCAGTTGCTCCAACGTACGGGGACCACCTCGATGATTCCCGGACCAGGGCTTTTCCACCCTGTCCGGCCGGTTCCCGACGAGTACCCGCTCAACGCGTTCACCCGCCGGACAGGACCCTGACCAGGTCTTCCGCGGTGCGGCAGCGGTCCAGGAGCTCCTTGACGTGATTACGCGTTCCGCGAAGCGGTTCCAGGGTTGGGACGCGCTGCAGCGAGTCCCGGCCCGGCAGGTCGAAGATCACCGAGTCCCAGGAGGCCGCCGCGACGTCGTCCGCGTACTGCTCCAGGCAGCGACCGCGGAAGTAGGCCCGGGTGTCCTCAGGCGGCACCGTACGGGCCCGCTCCACGTCCGCGTCGGTCAACAGCCGCTTCATGCGCCCGCGGGCCACCAGACGGTTGTACAGGCCCTTCTCGGGCCGTACGTCGGCGTACTGCAGGTCGACCAGGTGCAGCCGCGCCGCGTCCCAGTCGAGGTTGTCCCGGCGCCGGTAGCCCTCCATCAGCTCCCGCTTGGCGACCCAGTCCAGCTCTCCGGCCAGACTCATCGGGTCGTGCTCCAGACGGGTGAGGGTGTCCTCCCAGCGCGACAGGACGTCCTTGGTCTGGTCGTCGGCGTCGGCCCCGAACCGCTCCTCCACGTACTTGCGCGCCAGCTCGTAGTACTCCATCTGCAACTGGACCGCCGTGAGCGTACGGCCGCTGCGGAGCGTGACCAGGCGCTTCAGTGACGGGTCGTGCGAGACCTGGTGGAGCGTGCGGACGGGCTGGTCGACGGCCAGGTCGACGGCGATGAAACCGTCCTCGATCATCGACAGCACCAGCGAGGTCGTGCCCAGCTTGAGGTAGGTCGAGATCTCCGACAGGTTCGCGTCGCCGATGATCACGTGCAGGCGCCGGTACTTCTCGGCGTCCGCGTGCGGCTCGTCGCGGGTGTTGATGATCGGGCGCTTGAGCGTCGTCTCGAGGCCGACCTCGACCTCGAAGTAGTCGGCTCGCTGGCTGAGCTGGAAGCCGTGCTCGTGCCCGTCCTGGCCGATGCCGACGCGGCCCGCTCCGGCGAAGACCTGACGGGAGACGAAGAACGGCGTCAGGTGGCGCACGATGTCCGAGAAGGGGGTTTCCCGCTTCATCAGGTAGTTCTCGTGCGTGCCGTAGGACGCGCCCTTGTTGTCGGTGTTGTTCTTGTACAGGTGGATCGGCTGGGCACCGGGCAGCTGCGCGGCCCGTTCCGCCGCCTCCGCCATGATCCGCTCGCCGGCCTTGTCCCAGAGGACGGCGTCCCGGGGGTTGGTCACCTCCGGGGAGCTGTACTCGGGGTGTGCGTGGTCGACGTAGAGCCGTGCACCGTTGGTGAGGATCACGTTGGCCAGGCCGATGTCCTCGTCGGTGAGCTGGCTGGAGTCGGCGGCCTCGCGGGCGAGGTCGAAGCCTCGCGCGTCCCGCAGCGGGTTCTCCTCCTCGAAGTCCCAGCGAGCCCGGCGGGCCCGGTGCATCGCCGCCGCGTAGGCGTTCACGATCTGGGACGAGGTGAGCATGGCATTGGCGTTGGGGTGGCCGGGGACGGAGATCCCGTACTCCGTCTCGATGCCCATTACTCGCCGTACGGTCATGCGGCCCTCCTTGCCCGGCGGCACCCTCGGTCGTGGGCGCCACTCAGATACCGCTGGCGCTCGGTTGCGTGTGCGGTGCCCGTCCCCGCACTGCGCGACTCGGCGGTACGCAAGAGCCTAGAACGCCTTTGCGCTGGTGGGGAGATCATTTGCGTCATTGCGTTGCTCCAGCCGTGGCCCGAAAAACAGTCGGCTGCGGGTACCCGCCGAGGGCACCCGCAGCCGCCCTGCCTTTTACAGGTACTGACCGGTATTCGCCACCGTGTCGATGGAGCGTCCGGTGTCCGCGCCCTGCTTTCCGGTGATGAGCGTACGGATGTACACGATCCGCTCGCCCTTCTTTCCGGAGATCCGGGCCCAGTCGTCCGGGTTGGTGGTGTTCGGCAGGTCCTCGTTCTCCTTGAACTCGTCCACGCAGGCCTGGAGGAGGTGGGAGACGCGGAGGCCCTTCTGGTTCTTCTCGAGGAAGTCCTTGATCGCCATCTTCTTGGCACGGCCCACGATGTTCTCGATCATGGCGCCGGAGTTGAAGTCCTTGAAGTAGAGGACTTCCTTGTCACCGTTGGCGTAGGTGACCTCCAGGAAGCGGTTCTCCTCGGATTCGGTGTACATGTGTTCCACCGCCGTCTGGATCATGCTCTGGACGGTGGTGGCCTTGCTGCCGCCGTGCTCCCCGAGGTCGTCGGAGTGCAGCGGGAGGCGCTCGGTGAGGTACTTGCCGAAGATGTCCTTCGCCGCCTCGGCGTCGGGACGCTCGATCTTGATCTTCACGTCCAGACGGCCGGGCCGCAGGATGGCGGGGTCGATCATGTCCTCACGGTTGGAGGCACCGATCACGACCACGTTCTGCAGGCCCTCGACACCGTCGATCTCGGCGAGCAGCTGCGGGACGATGGTGTTCTCCACGTCCGAGCTGACGCCGGAGCCACGGGTGCGGAACAGGGACTCCATCTCGTCGAAGAAGACGATGACGGGGGTGCCCTCGCTGGCCTTCTCACGAGCACGCTGGAAGACCAGGCGGATCTGCCGCTCGGTCTCGCCGACGTATTTGTTCAGGAGCTCGGGGCCCTTGATGTTGAGGAAGAAGCTCTTGCCGGCGGCCTGGCCGGTGACCTCGGCGACCTTCTTGGCCAGCGAGTTGGCGACGGCCTTGGCGATGAGCGTCTTACCGCATCCGGGAGGCCCGTAGAGCAGGACGCCCTTGGGCGGGCGCAGCTCGTGTTCCTTGAACAGGTCCGGGTAGAGGTACGGCAGCTCGACCGCGTCGCGGATGGCCTCGATCTGGCCACCAAGACCGCCGATCTGCTCGTAGCCGATGTCGGGGACTTCCTCGAGGACGAGTTCCTCGACCTCGCTCTTGGGGACGACCTCGTAGACGTAGCCGGAGCGGGGCTCCAGGAGCAGGGCGTCGCCGGGGCGGATGGTGACGTCCAGCAGCGGCTCGGCGAGCCGCACCACCCGCTCCTCGTCGGTGTGCCCGAGCACCAGGGCCCGCTCGCCGTCCTCGAGGATCTCCTTGAGGGTGACGATGTCACCGACGCGCTCGAACTCCATGGCCTCGACCACGTTGAGCGCCTCGTTGAGCATCAGTTCCTGGCCGCGCCGGAGCTCGTCGAGCTCGACGCTGGGGCTGACGTTCACCCTGAGCTTGCGGCCGCCGGTGAAGATGTCGGCGGTGCCGTCCTCGTTCGCCGTCAGGAAGACACCGAAGCCGGCCGGCGGCTGCGCGAGCCGGTCGACCTCCTCCTTGAGGGCCACGATCTGGTCACGGGCCTCACGGAGCGTGTTGGCGAGTCGCTCGTTCTGCGCGGACACGCCGGCCAGATTGGTCTGCAGCTCGACGATCCGCTCTTCGAGAATCCTCGTGTGTCGCGGAGAGTCGGCGAGCTTGCGTCGCAGGACGGCGATCTCCTGCTCAAGGTAGGCAATCTGCCCGGCCGGGTCGTCGGACCCGCGTCCCGGGCGGATGCCGCGGTTCATGTCGTCGTCGTGGGCTGCCACGGTCCTCACCTCCTCCAAGGGGAGCTGGACGCTTCCAGACCCTACCTGGGCGGGTGTCGATTGAAACCCCTAGATCACAAAGACGGTCGGGGTGTGTCCGATCTTCACCCTTGCGCTCTCCCTCACGCCAGGGGAATACCCAGCGAACATGATTGGAACCCAGGCGAAGGTAGGGTCGAACTGTTCAACACCCGCCGGAGCTGGCCGGATTCCCGACCCGGCTCGGCGGAGAAACGGCAGGAGAGATGAGCGTGCAGCAGGTGGCCGGGGCGGAAGGCGAGGAGCTGGAGGTCTGGATCGACCAGGACCTGTGTACCGGCGACGGCATCTGCGCCCAGTACGCGCCCGAGGTGTTCGAGCTGGACATCGACGGTCTGGCCTATGTGAAGAGCGCCGACGACGAGTTGCTCCAGGACAAGGGAGCGACAACGCCCGTTCCGCTGCCGCTTCTCACGGACGTGATCGACTCCGCGAAGGAGTGTCCGGGCGAGTGCATCCACGTACGTCGGGTTTCGGACAGCGCCGAGGTCTACGGTCCGGACGCGGAGTGACTGCTTCTCCACGTTCCGTCACTCCTGTCTGATATCTCACACGCGCTGTCGCGCATGTCTCACACGCTGCGGGCTCCGGCCGGCGTCGAGCGGACGAACGAGCCGCCCTGCCAACGCCATTTCGCGTCGCTCTTCACGTCGGGGCAGCAACGCGGCACGTCGGCCGACGAGTAGCCGAGGAGCGTGGCCGTCACGGCGCCGTCGCGCACGGCGAAGTCGGTGACGGTGGTGCCGTCCTCGGGGTCGAGCAGGGTGGCCACGACACGTGGTTTGCCACCGTCGGCGTCGCGCGTCAGGACGTACACGCCGTCCGGCGGGGTGCCCATCGGGGAGTCGCAGTGGACCACGGCCACCGTCTCGGGCCGGCCGTCGCCGTCGAGGTCCCCGGAAGCCCGTTTCTTCACCACGGCCTTCACCGGGCCGCACTCGATCGGGAAGGCCACCGCGGCCGGGTCGGGCGGAGTCAGGTGCGCCGGAGCGGTCTTGGTCTCGGGGGCGGCCGGCGGGGCCGCCGTCGCCGCGCCGGGCTGCAGGATCGAGGAGAAGGCCACGACGCCGGCGACGGCCGTCGCGGTGGCGAGCCAGTGGATGGGGCGGGTGTGGGTGTGGGCGAGCTCCGGGACGGCGGAAGACTGCACTAGGAGGGTCTCCTGAGGCTGTGCCGGTGGGGTGGCCAGCATGGTGCCACACGTCACACCGTGAGGGAACGGCGGGGTGTGCACGTCCCGTGCCGGGGAAGTCAGAAGGGTTACGGTTCCTGCCGCTGTGTCAGCGGGCCGGTGCGGGCAGGGCCCGTGGTGGGGCGGGACCTGCCCGCTGCGGCCTGCGCGGCAGGTCAACGGCGTTCCGGCGGGGTTCACCCGGGGCGGCAACGCAAGGGCGCCGTGGCGGAGTTCCGGTACGGGTCCGGGAACTCCGGCACGGCGCCGGTGCGTTGGATGCGGTGAGGGGCTGACTCAGCGGCCGGAGCCGCCGTCGGCGTTGGGGCCCGCGTAGTCCTCGCCGTAGGCGCCCTTGGCGGGGCGGCGGCGGCGCATGGGCGGCTCGACGCCGTCGGCGAGGCGGCGGGCGGTGAGCAGGAAGCCGGTGTGACCGATCATGCGGTGGTCCGGGCGGACGGCCAGGCCCTCGATGTGCCAGTTGCGGATCATCGACTCCCAGGCGCTCGGCTCGTTGAAGCAGCCGATCTCGCGGATGGACTCGACGGTGCGGGCGAGCTGGGTGGTGGTCGCCACGTAGCAGCACAGGATCCCGCCGGGGACGAGCGCCTTGGAGACGGCCTCCAGGCACTCCCAGGGGGCGAGCATGTCGAGGATGACGCGGTCGACGTCGGCGTCGGACAGGTTGTCCTGGAGGTCGCCGACGGTGAGCTGCCAGGCGGGGTGCGGGCCGCCGAAGTAGCGCTCCACGTTCGCCTGGGCGATCTCGGCGAAGTCGGCGCGGCGCTCGTAGCTGTGCAGCATGCCCTGGTCGCCGATGGCCCGCAGCAGGAAGCTGCTGAGCGAGCCGGAGCCGACGCCCGCCTCCACGACGCGCGCGCCGGGGAAGATGTCGGCGAAGGCGAGGATCTGCCCCGCGTCCTTGGGGTAGACCACGGCGGCGCCGCGGGGCATGGACAGGACGTAGTCGGGGAGCAGGGGGCGCAGCGCGAGGTAGGCGACGTTCCCCGTGGTGCGGACAACGCTGCCCTCGGGAGCGCCGATCAGTTCGTCGTGGGGGAAGGAACCCTTGTGGGTGTGGAAGTTCTTCCCGGCCTCGAGCGTGAACGTGTAGTGGCGGCCCTTGGGGTCGGTCAGCTGAACCTGGTCCCCGACCTTGAAGGGCCCGCGCCTGCGGGCGGCACCGGTCGGTTCGGACATGTGACCAGCCTACCGGTCCCGGGAGGGGGCTCCGACCACTCAGCTGGGCCTCGCCATCGCCTTCACGAAGGCCCGTTCCACGTCGGCCGCCGACAGCACGCCGTAGATCTCGCCCGTCTCCTCCACGACCAGGTACTCGGTCGCCGGGGTCGCCCGGAGCGCGTCCAGGAGTTCCTCGCCCGACAGTTCCGCCGAGACGCGCATGCCGTCGGTGAGGTCCTGGGCGAGGCCGCTGACGGCGACCCAGGGGCGGCGGTGTTCGGGCACGCCGACGATGGCGGCCTCGCGGACGAGGGAGAGGGGCTGGCCGTCGGCGTCGACGACGACCAGGGCTCGGGCCCCGGCTGCGTTGGCGCGGCGCAGGGCCTCCGAGAGCGGGGTGTCGGTCTCGACGGGGACCGCGCGGCGGGTGAGGGCCCGGGCGCGCAGTTCGGGGAGGTGCTCGCGCAGGCGGGCCATGCGCAGGCTGTTGCCGGCGCCGGTCCAGATGATCGCGGCGAGGATGGCGGCGAGCAGGGCGTCGAGGACGGTGTCCATGCCGACGTTGTCGACGGCGTCGGTGCCGAGGGCGCCGGACTGGGTCAGCAGCGGCAGCCCGATGAGGACGGAGACGGCGAGGGCGCGGCCGACCCAGGCGGCGGCGATGGTGCCCGTCATCGGCTTGCCGGTGATCTTCCAGACCACGGCCCGGAGCATACGGCCGCCGTCGAGGGGCAGGCCGGGCAGGAGGTTGAACGCGGCCACGATGAGGTTGGAGATCATCAGGCCGGCGAGCAGAACACCCGGGACGGTGCCGGGTTCCACGGCCAGCAGGGCGGCGTAGAAGACGCCGGCGAGGACCAGGGAGAGCAGGGGCCCGACGAAGGCCAGCACGAACTCACGGCCGGGGGTCTCGGCCTCCTTCTCGATCTCGGAGACGCCGCCGAAGAACTGGAGCTGGATGCGGCGGACCGGGAGTTTGAAGCGGAGGGCGGCGACCGTGTGGGCCAGTTCGTGGACGAGCACGGAGGCGTAGAAGGCGACCGCGAAGAAGAGGGAGACCAGGTAGCGGGCGGCGCCGAGCTCGGGCAGCACGCGCTCCAGCTGGCCGCCGAACACCCAGGTGATCAGCGCGGCGACGAGGAACCAGCTCGGCGCGACGTACACGGGCACTCCGAAGGGCCGCCCCATGAGCAGCCCACCCCGGGGTTCCGGCCGCTGTGGGGCGGGGCCCTTGCCGTCGGCTGAGTGCGCGAGGGGGCGGTCGCGGTGGTGGTGCGAGTGGCCGGGATCGGGGGCCGGGCCCGAGGGCTGCCGAGCGTCCGGATCGCCGGAGCCCGGTGCCGGGGCCGGGTCCTTGTGCAGGTGATCCGCCTCCGGCCGACCGCCGGAAGCTGCCGGGTGCGGACCGCTGGCGTGGGCGCGGTCGGGGTGGGTGTCGCCCTCCGGCGAACCGCCTCGATCGTCCTCGGCGCGGGACTGTGCCGCGGGCGATGCGTCGGCGCCGACGTCGGCCGGAGTCGTGTGCGGGCCGTAGGCGTGGGCGCGGTCGGGGTGGGTGTCGCCCGTGTGTGGACGGCTTGCGTCGCGTTCGGCAGGGGTGGGGGCAGTGGCGCCCGGAGACCGCGGGTCCGGCGACGGGTCGGCGGTGGGTGCCTGGTCCGCTGCCGAGTCGTCCTCGGGGCCGTCCGACGCGGTCGGCCGCGTCGCCGGTGTGTCGGCCGGAGAGACGCCGACGGGCGTCGCCGGATCGGTCGGCTTCGGCGCCGCAGAGGGCTGATACGGCGCCGCAGGGGTCTGCTCCGGCGCCGGAGTGGTCGGCTTCGGCTCCGCAGTGGGCTGGTCCGACGCCACAGTGGGCTGCTCCGGGGACGGAGTGGTCGGCATCGGCGCCGCGGTGGGCTGCTCCGGGGCCGCAGTGGGCTGGTCCGACGCCACAGTGGGCTGCTCCGGGGCCGCAGTGGTCGGCATCGGCGCCGCGGTGGGCTGCTCCGGGGACGGAGTGGTCGGCATCGGCTCCGCAGAGGTCGGCGTCGGCGCCACAGCGGGCTGATCCGGCGCCGGCGTGGGCTGCTCGGGGGTCAGGCGGTGCTGGATCGTGGGCTGTTCGTCGGTGGGGATCGGGTCGGTGGCCCGGCCCGGACGCCCCGCGTGGCGCTCGGCCGACTCGTCGTTGCCGGACCGCGGCCGCCCGCGCCCGCCGCTCTCGTCCACCGGTGTCCCCTCGATCGAAGCGTCTCCCGCGCCTGCCGGACGGGAGGGTCTCGAGTCGATGGTATGCGTCCGTCGTGGTGCGTTTCGCCCCGGCACCCCTGTGTTTCCCGTACGTCGACCTCCTCTCCCGGCTTCCCCCACGCACCACGGCCGGGTCACTGTCAGTGGCGGGCCGTAAGGTCTGGGGCATGGAGACGAGCACCGAGGGCGCTGCGCAGCCCGACAGCAGCCCGGCCGCGGCGGTGGATCCGCCGGTCCCGGCCGGGCCCGCGGAGACGGCAGTGGAGACGGCGGCAGAGGCACAGACGGAGGCCGAGGCCCAGCCGGTGGCGGAGGCGGCGGCCGAGACCGCCGCCGTGAGTGCCCTCGTGACCGGGTCCGCCGCCATACCGCCCGCCTCGCTGTCCCCCTCGCGTGCGAGTGACTTCATGCAGTGCCCGCTGCTCTACCGCTTCCGGGTGATCGACCGGCTGCCGGAGAAGCCGAGCGAGGCCGCGACCCGGGGCACCCTGGTGCACGCGGTCCTGGAGCGGCTCTTCGACGCTCCGGCGGCCGAGCGCACGGCGCCCCGGGCGAAGTCGCTGATCCCTGGCCAGTGGGACCGGCTGCGGGAGACGCGACCGGAGGTCGTGGAGCTGTTCGCCGACGACCCCGAGGGCGAGCGGCTGGCGCGTTGGCTGGGCGAGGCGGAGCAGCTCGTCGAGCGCTGGTTCACGCTGGAGGACCCCAGCCGTCTGGAGCCGGCCGAGCGGGAGCTGTTCGTCGAGGCCGAGCTGGAGTCCGGGCTGCGGCTGCGCGGCATCATCGACCGGGTCGACGTCGCGCCCACGGGCGAGGTCCGGATCGTCGACTACAAGACGGGGAAGGCACCCAGGCCGGAGTACTCCGAGGGCGCCCTGTTCCAGATGAAGTTCTACGCCCTGGTGGTGTGGCGGCTGAAGAACGTGGTCCCCCGACGGCTCCAGCTGGTCTACCTCGGCAGCGGCCAGGTGCTGACGTACGACCCGGTCCTCGCCGACCTGGAGCGGGTGGAGCGCAAGCTGCTGGCGTTGTGGGAGGCGATCCGGCTCGCCACCGAGACGGGCGACTGGCGGCCGCGCCCCACGAAGTTGTGCGGCTGGTGCGACCACCAGGCGCACTGCCCGGAGTTCGGGGGCACTCCCCCGCCGTATCCGCTGCCCGTGCGCGCGGCAGAGCTTCCGGTGCAGCCCGTCGCCGGTGAGGGCGGCTGAGTCCGGCGGGCCCGCGCAGGGCAGAATGGGGCCGGACTAGCGAAGGAGACTTACGTGGCCATCCGCGTCCTACTGGTCGACGACCAGCCGCTGCTCCGTACCGGCTTCCGGATGATCCTGGAGGCCGAGCAGGACCTCGCGGTCGTCGGGGAGGCCGGTGACGGACTGCAGGCACTCGACCAGGTGCGTGCGCTACAGCCCGATGTGGTTCTGATGGACATCCGCATGCCGCGGATGGACGGTGTGGAGGCGACCCGGCAGATCACCGGGCCCGGGCGGGACGGCCCGGCGAAGGTGCTGGTGCTGACCACCTTCGACCTCGATGAGTACGTGGTGGAGGCGCTGCGCGCCGGTGCCAGCGGGTTCCTGCTCAAGGACGCGCCCGCCAACGAACTGGTGCAGGCCATCCGGGTCGTCGCCGCGGGCGAGGCCATGCTCGCGCCGAGCATCACGCGCCGGCTGCTCGACAAGTACGCCACGCATCTGCCGTCGGGGGACGAGCCGGTGCCGGACGTGCTGCACACCCTCACCGACCGGGAGGTCGAGGTGCTGAAGCTGGTGGCGCGCGGGCTGTCCAACGCGGAGATCGCCGCCGACCTGTTCGTCAGCGAGACCACGGTCAAGACGCACGTCGGGCATGTGCTGACCAAACTTGGCCTGCGCGACCGGGTGCCCGGGCGGGGCGGATCGGCCCATGTGCACGAGCAGTTGGGCGAGGGCGGCAAGGTGCGGGTGCGCGGGCCCCGGAACAACTTCCGGC
>NZ_JBEOXI010000072.1:0-32627 GCF_040296465.1 Streptomyces sp. NPDC002130 | reverse complement strand
CCGTGGGGTCCCGGTGAGCAGGCGCAGGCAGATCGCCCGAGCCCGCTCGACCGGGTCCCCCGGAGGCGCCTCCTGCTCGGCCCTCGACGAGGAGAGGGCACCTCCGTCCTCGGTATCGGCCGCCGCCTCACCGAAGCCACGCCGACGACCGCGCCTGCCGCGCGGCCCGCCGTCACGCGAGCCGCCCCTGGGTGAGCCGCCCCCGTGCGGCCCGGTGTCGTCCCCGTCTCCGTACAGCAGGTCGCACTCAGGGTCGCCCTCGAATGGGGTGTCCCCAAAGCCGTCCGCCTCTTCCACGGCCGAGCCCGTCTCGCCTCCGGTGCCCCTCCCCCGTGGGGCACCGGAGGCGGCGTACTCGTACTCCGCCCAGTCGGTTCGCCGTGTCACAGGTCAGCTCTTGGCTGCGGCGGCCTTGGACTTGGCGGTCTTGGCCGGTGCCGGAGCCGGGACAGCCGGTGCCGCGTCGGCCGGTGCGGAGGCCGCGGCGTCCGTACCCGGCTCGGCGGCCGGCTCCTCGGGGCGCACGCCGACGCCCAGCTTCTCCTTGATCTTCTTCTCGATCTCGTTGGCCAGGTCGGGGTTGTCCTTGAGGAAGTTGCGCGCGTTCTCCTTGCCCTGGCCGAGCTGGTCGCCCTCGTACGTGTACCAGGCGCCGGCCTTGCGGACGAAGCCGTGCTCCACGCCCATGTCGATCAGACCGCCCTCGCGGCTGATGCCCTGGCCGTAGAGGATGTCGAACTCGGCCTGCTTGAAGGGCGGCGCGACCTTGTTCTTGACGACCTTGCAGCGGGTGCGGTTGCCGACCGCCTCGGTGCCGTCCTTCAGGGTCTCGATGCGGCGGATGTCGATGCGCACCGAGGCGTAGAACTTCAGCGCCCGGCCACCGGTCGTGGTCTCGGGGGAGCCGAACATCACGCCGATCTTCTCGCGGAGCTGGTTGATGAAGATGGCGGTGGTCTTGGACTGGTTGAGCGCGCTGGTGATCTTCCGCAGGGCCTGGCTCATCAGGCGGGCCTGCAGACCGACGTGGCTGTCGCCCATCTCGCCCTCGATCTCCGCGCGCGGGACGAGCGCGGCGACGGAGTCGATGACGATGAGGTCGAGGGCGCCGGAGCGGACCAGCATGTCCACGATCTCCAGGGCCTGCTCGCCGTTGTCCGGCTGGGAGAGGATGAGGTTGTCGATGTCGACGCCGAGCTTCTTCGCATACTCGGGGTCGAGTGCGTGCTCCGCGTCGACGAAGGCGACCTGGCCTCCGGCCTTCTGCGCATTCGCCACCGCGTGCAGGGTCAGGGTGGTCTTACCGGAGGATTCCGGTCCGTAGATCTCGACGACACGGCCGCGGGGCAGGCCGCCCACGCCGAGGGCCACGTCCAGGGCGGTGGACCCGGTCGAGATGACCTCGATGGGCTCGTTGGTCCGGTCACCCATGCGCATGACCGCGCCCTTGCCGAATTGCCGTTCAATCTGTGCGAGAGCGGCATCCAGGGCCTTCTCGCGGTCGGTTCCTGCCATGGGTTCCACCCGATTTGCTTGAGTCGATCGCTTCACGTCAAAGACGCTAACGCCTGCCACTGACAACGCGCCCCGACGCACGTCCGGCCTGTGGATAACTCGGGCATTTCTCTACTCGAAGTAGGTCGAAATGCCCTTCGTTGAGCCTCGCCGGTGCCTCCATGAGAATGGATGTTCGATTTTGGTGTCAAGCGCACCACGCGGCACATCCGGAACCGGGCCGATGCAGTCCGTTCGTGTCCCGGCACCTGCCGTCCGGCCTTCCCCCGAGGGCCGGCCCCATGCCTCGGCAGGCTGCCGCCCGAGCGCCGGCGACCTGATCAGATCGCCGGTGGCAAGGTCAGGACGAGTTCGAGTTCTGCCCGGGCCCCCGACCCTCCGGCCGCTCCGCCTCGCGGCGCCGTTCCCACAGTCCCCTCACCCGTGCGAACAGGCCAGGACCCTCTCCCCGTCGCCGGTGACCGTGCACCCGGGGGTCGTCCGTGACGTCGTAGCGCTTCACGTACGCCCCGAGGAAAGCCTGGAGCGTGGCGATGGCGGGGATGGCGATCAGCGCGCCGACGGCGCCGAGGAGGGCGGTGCCGGCGATGACCGAGCCGAAGGCGACGGCGGGGTGGATGTCGACGGTCTTGGAGGTCAGCTTGGGCTGCAGGACGTAGTTCTCGAACTGCTGGTAGATCACGACGAAGACCAGCACCCACAGCGCGTACCAGGGATCCACCGTGAATGCGATCAGCATGGGCAGGGCGCCCGCCAGGTACGTGCCGATGGTGGGGATGAACTGCGACACCAGACCCACCCACACGGCGAGCACGGGTGCGTAGGGCACGTCCAGGGCCTGGAGCAGGACGAAGTGCGCCACGCCGGAGATCAGCGCCATCAGGCCGCGGGAGTAGATGTAGCCGCCGGTCTTGTTCACGGCGATCTCCCACGCGCGCAGCACCTCCGCCTGGCGGGCGGGCGGCAGGACCGAGCAGATCGTGCGACGCAGTCGCGGACCGTCCGCGGCGAAGTAGAACGAGAACAGGGCGATCGTGAGCAGCTGGAAGAGGCCGCCGATGACCTGGGCCGACACGTCCAGGACGCCGGTGGCGCTGTTCTGGACGTAGTTGCGCAGCCAGTCGGAGCGGAGCAAACCCTCCTGGATGTCGACGCGCTTCAGGTCGGTCCTGAAGTGCGTGTTGATCCAGTTGATGACGGAGTCGAGGTACTCGGGGAAGCCCTCGATCAGCTTGATGATCTGGTCCGCGAGGACGGAACCGAGCAGGGTGACGAACCCTGCCGACACGATCATCACGCCGATGAAGACGATGAACGTGGCGAGCCCTCTGCGCATGCCGCGCGAGGCCATCCAGCTCACCGCGGGCTCTATGGCGAGCGCCAGGAAGAACGCGATGAGGATGTTGACCAGCAGACCGGTGAGCTGGTGGAAGGCCCAGCTGCCCAACTGGAACACCGCGACGAGGGCGAGCGCGAGCACCATGGCGCGGGGCAGCCAGCGCGGCATGCGGCCGTTCGCCCCGGCCCCGCCGACCGGGGGCCGGACAGGCGGCGTCGTACCGGAAGGTGAGGACTGCTGGGCTGCCTGCCCGGTCTCGTCAGTGGGTGCCACGGTCCAAGTCTCGCCCACGCCACCGACAGCCGTCTGCCCGGCTGCGATCTTCGTGACCGGTCAGCGGCATCCGGGGCGGGCCGGCCGGCCCGGCGGGTGCTCCCCTGGACCGGCCGATCGGCCCGGCCGGTGGTCTGGGAGGCCGGCCGACGTCGCCGGCCGACGGTCCATGAGGCCCACCGGCGAAGGTCAGCGCCTCTCCCGGGGCACGTCCATCACCGAGCAGACCACCTGCCAGACGTCCTTGGCGTCCCAGCCGGCCGCCAGCGCCTCGTGCACCGTGCGCCCGCCGAGCTCGGACATCACGTGGTCGCGCGCGAAGGTTTCGGCGTAGCCAGGACCGAAGTGCTCCGCCATTCGCTGCCAGAAGACCGTCAACCGCATGACTCCAGTATCCCGCCCCTGGGGGTGGGCCTGAGCCGGGACCGCCTGCCGGTGCCGCTTCGCGCCCTACGGTCTGACCCATGGCCGAAACAGGAGCTACCGAACTCCCCCCGACGCCCCCGCCGCACAGCCCCGTCACGCGCGCGGAGCGTTTCGTCTGGCTCACCGCGCGCGTGCTCGAGCAGCACCGCTTCGCCCACCACTTCCGGGGCGCCGCCGCGGATCCGGTGGAGACCGCCCTGGACGCCTACCGCAACGAGGACGGCGGGTACGGCCACGCGCTGGAGCCCGATCTGCGCGGCCCGGTCAGCCAGCCGCTGCACACCGCGCACGCGCTGCGTGTCCTGGACGCGGTCGGACGTTGCGCCGGTCAGCGGGTGGAACGCATCTGCCGCTACCTGACGTCCGTCTCGACCGCGGACGGCGCCCTCCCGGCGATCCATCCCAGCCAGCGCGGTTACCCCACGGCCCCCTTCGTGACGGTGGTGGACGCCCCGCCCAGCGACCTGCTGGCCACCGGGCCGGTGGTGGGCCTGCTGCACCGCAACGAGGTGTGGCACGCCTGGCTCTTCCGGGCCACGGACTTCTGCTGGCGGGCGGTCGAGTCCCTGGAGACGTCGCACCCGTACGAGATCGAGGCCGCCGTGGTCTTCCTGGACTCCGCCCCGGACCGCCCGCGCGCGCAGGCGGCCGCCGACCGTCTCGGCCGCCTGGTCCGCAAGCAGCGCCTCGCGGCCCTGGACCCCGACGACCTGGACGCCTACCCGGTCTCACCCGGCTACGCCCCGGGAGAGCACCATTTCCCGTACGACTACGCGCGGACCCCGCGCTCGCTCGCGCGCGCGTGGTTCACCGACGACGAGATGGCCCGGTCCCTGGACCACCTCGCGGCGCAGCAGCAGGAGGACGGCGGCTGGCCCGTCCGGTGGCGCCACTGGGCCCCGGCCCCCGCCCTGGAGGCGCGCCCGCTCGTGACGATCGAGGCCCTGCGCGTGCTCAGCGCGTACGGCCGCGTCGTCGACTGATCATCCCGCCCCCATGGCCCGCACCCCCGCGGTCACCAGCACGGCCGCGGCGACGACGAGGAGGAACGGGGCACGCAGCACCAGCGCCACAGCGGCGGCGGCGAGTCCGGCGGCCCTCGCGTCCAGCACCAGCGTCTGCCCGTCGGCGAAGGTCTGCTGGGCGGTGAGGGCCGCCAGCAGCGCGACGGGCAGCAGGGCGGCCAGACGCTTGACCAGGGGCCGCTCCAGCGCCCCCGCGGGCACGAGGAGGCCCGCCAGCTTGACGGCGTAGCACCCGAGGGCGGTCACCCCGATCGCGATCCAGACGTTCACCGCGCGTCCCCCTGCCCCTTGCGCCGGCCGTCCGCCCACAGCACCACCGGCGCCGCCAGCGCGGCCAGCAGCACCGGCACTCCGGCGGGCAGCACCGGCAGCAGTCCCAGCCCCAGCAGCACGGCGAGCCCGGCCACGGCCCGCTCGGTACCGGTCTTCAGCATCGGTGCGAGCAGCGCCAGGAACACCGCGGGTCCGGCGGCGTCCAGGCCCCACGCGTCGGTGTCGCCGATCGCCTCGGCGCCCAGGGCACCGAGCAGCGTGGTGAGGTTCCACAGGAGGTAGAGGCTCAGTCCGGTCACGACGAACCCGAGCCGCGCGGCACGCCGGGTGGGCTGGGCGAGCGCGACGGCGGCCGTCTCGTCGATCACCCACTGGGCGGCGAACGGCCGCACCGCGCGCGGAAGGGCCAGCAATTGCGACAGACGCAAGCCGTAGAAGGCGTTCCGCACGCCCAGGAAAAAGGCACCGGCGGCCGCCGTGAACGGGCTGCCCCCGGCCGCGAGGGCCCCCACGAGGGCGAACTGCGACGCCCCGGTGAACACCAGAAGACTGAGCGCGCACGTCTGCAGCAGGCTGAGTCCGCTGCCGGCCGATGTCACGCCGAAGGCGAAGCCGGACAGTCCGACGGCCACCCCGACCCCCAGGGCGTCGCGTACGACGGCCCGGTCCGCCTTCCCACCGATGTCTGTGTCTTCGAATGTTGTCCGATCTGCCACGCCTTACACGCTACGGGCAGCGGTTACCCGAGGTCTTGTACGTTCTTGCGCTCCCGCTGGTAGGCCCCGGGAGGCACGCCGACCATCCGGCTGAAGTGCCGGTTGAGGTGCGGCTGGTCGGTGAACCCGACGGCCACGGCCGCCTCGGAGGGGGCCGCCCCCGTGTCCAGCAGCCACCGCGCCCGCCGTACGCGCGCGTCCGTGAGCCACGCGTGGGGCGGCATCCCGTAGGCGTTCCGGAAGGCCCGCAGCAGGGCGAACGGGCTGGTCCCGAGGTCGGCCGCCAGCCGCTCCAGGGTCGGAGGGCGTGCCATCCGTTCCTCCAGCACACCACGCGCGCGTGCCGCGATCCGGGCTCCCGCCGTCCGCACCTCCCGCCGTGGCAGGGGCCCGCCGTTCAACCGCAGCAACCTGGTCACGGCGACCCGCAGCAGTGTGTCCGCGGCCAGCGCGTTGCCCTCGTCGGCGGCCCGCAGCACCTGGTGCACCAGCCCTGCGGCGTAGGGGTCGTCCACCACCGGGCTGACGAACCCCGGTGTCCCGCGCAGCCCCGTCGTCTCGGCCGCGATCTCGGCGAGCACGTCGGCCGGCGGGTACACGGCCCCGTACCGCCACCCTTCGGGCACCCCGGCCCGTCCGGTGTGCGGTGTATCGGGATTCACCAGTGCGAGCGCCCCGGCTCCCGCGTACTGGTCGCCCCCGCCGTGGTGGAACACCTCCACGCCGTCGGCGATGGCGGCGATCACGAAGTTCTCGTGCGTGTGCCGCACGAACGTCTTGTGCACGTACCGGGCCCACAGCAGATCGACTCCGGGCAGCTCGTCGTACTGCCAGTGCCGTGCGCACTCGTCCATACGCCCATTGTCCGCAGCCGTGCACAATGGGCCCCCGGCGCACCCCCGTCGCCCCGGCGCACCCCCCTCGCCCCTGCGGGGGCCGCGCTCGCGGCGAAACGGCAGGCCAGGAGGCGTCGAGGCCCCGTTGTCAGTGCCGAGGTGCACGATGGACGCATGCCCAGCAATGCGCAGCGAGCCCTGGACGGCTTCTCCCCCGCGACCCGAGCCTGGTTCACGGGTGCCTTCTCCGCGCCCACCTCGGCCCAGGCCGGTGCGTGGCAGGCCATCCACGAAGGCTCGGACGTGCTGGTCGTCGCCCCCACCGGCTCCGGCAAGACCCTGGCCGCATTCCTGGCGGCCCTGGACCAGCTGGCCTCGGCGCCTCCCCCCGCCGACCCCAAGAAGCGCTGCCGCGTCCTGTACGTCTCCCCGCTGAAGGCGCTGGCGGTGGACGTCGAGCGCAACCTGCGCAGCCCGCTGACCGGCATCCGGCAGGAGTCGGTACGCCTCGGCCTGCCCGAACCCGAGGTCAAGGTGGGCATCCGCTCGGGTGACACCCCCGCCGCCGAGCGCCGCGCCCTGTCGACCCGTCCGCCGGACATCCTGATCACGACCCCGGAATCGCTGTTCCTGATGCTGACGTCGGCCACGCGCGACGCACTGGCGGGCGTGGAGACGGTGATCCTCGACGAGGTGCACGCGGTCGCCGGCACCAAGCGCGGCGCCCATCTCGCGCTCTCCCTGGAGCGGCTGGACGACCTCCTCCCGAAGCCCGCACGCCGCATCGGCCTCTCCGCGACGGTCCGCCCGGTGGACGAGGTGGCCCGTTTCCTCTCGCCCCGCCGCAAGGTGGAGATCGTCCAGCCGGAGTCGGGCAAGGAGTTCGACCTGTCCGTGGTCGTCCCGGTCGAGGATCTCGGCGAGCTGGGCGGCTCCCCGGTGGCGGACGGCCAGGAAGGCGCCGAGCGGCCGTCCATCTGGCCGCACGTGGAGGAGCGGATCGCCGACCTCGTCCAGTCCCACCGCTCCACGATCGTCTTCGCCAACTCCCGCCGCCTCGCGGAGCGCCTGTGCAACCGGCTGAACGAGATCGCGTACGAGCGGGCCACGGGCGAGACCCTCGACGAGCACCACTCCCCCGCCGAGCTCATGGGCGGCTCGGGAGCGGCCCAGGGCGCCCCCCAGGTCATCGCCCGCGCCCACCACGGCTCGGTGTCCAAGGAGCAGCGCGCCCTGGTCGAGGAGGACCTCAAGGCGGGCCGCCTGCCCGCGGTCGTGGCCACGTCCAGTCTCGAACTGGGCATCGACATGGGTGCGGTGGACCTCGTCGTGCAGGTGGAGTCGCCGCCCTCCGTCGCTTCCGGCCTGCAACGGGTCGGCCGGGCGGGGCACCAGGTGGGCGCGGTCTCCACCGGTGTGGTCTTCCCCAAGTACCGTGGCGACCTCGTGCAGGCAGCGGTGGTCACCGAGCGCATGCGCACCGGCTCCATCGAGTCCCTCAAGGTCCCGGCCAATCCCCTGGACGTCCTCGCCCAGCAGGTGGTCGCCATGACGGCCCTGGACACCTGGCAGTTCGACGACCTCCTCGCCGCCGTCCGCCGGGCCGCCCCCTTCGCCTCGCTTCCCGAGTCGGCCTTCACGGCGGTCCTCGACATGCTGGCGGGCCGCTACCCGTCGGACGCGTTCGCGGAGCTGCGCCCGCGCGTGGTGTGGGACCGGGTCACCGGCGAGATCACCGGCCGCCCCGGTGCGCAGCGCCTCGCCGTCACCTCCGGCGGCACGATCCCCGACCGCGGTCTCTTCGGCGTCTTCCTCGCGGGCGCCGATCCCAAGAAGGGCGGCGGCCGGGTCGGCGAACTCGACGAGGAGATGGTCTACGAGTCCCGCGTGGGTGACGTCTTCACCCTCGGCACCAGCTCCTGGCGCATCGAGGACATCACCCGCGACCGCGTCCTGGTCTCCCCCGCCCCGGGGGTGCCGGGCCGGCTGCCCTTCTGGAAGGGTGACCAACTGGGCCGCCCGCTGGAACTCGGCCGGGCGGTGGGCGCGTTCCTGCGCGAGGTCGGGTCGCTGCCCGAGGACGACGCGCGCCTGCGTCTTCTCGCCGCCGGACTGGACGCGTGGGCGGCGGACAACGTGCTGTCGTACCTGGACGAGCAACGTGAGGCCTGCGGTCACATCCCGGACGACCGGACGATCGTCGTGGAGCGCTTCCGCGACGAGCTCGGCGACTGGCGCGTGGTCGTGCACTCCCCTTTCGGCGCCCAGGTGCACGCCCCCTGGGCGCTCGCGCTCGGCGCCAAGCTCTCCGAGCGGTACGGCATGGACGCACAGGTCATGCACGCCGACGACGGCATCGTGCTGCGCCTGCCGGACGCCGACCTCATGGGCCTGGACCTGCTGGACCAGGAACCGGTCACGATGGGCCGGGAGTACGACGCCGAGCAGGCCCCGGTGGGTGCGGCGGACGTCGTCTTCGACAAGGGCGAAATCGACCAGGTCGTCACCGACCAGGTCGGCAGCTCGGCCCTGTTCGCCTCCCGGTTCCGCGAGTGCGCCGCCCGCGCGCTGCTGCTGCCGCGCCGCAATCCGGGCAGGCGCACCCCGCTGTGGCAGCAGCGGCAGCGCGCCTCGCAGCTGCTGCAGGTGGCGAGCGAGTTCGGCTCGTTCCCGATCGTCCTGGAGGCGGTACGCGAGTGCCTCCAGGACGTCTTCGACGTGCCCGGTCTCGTCGAGCTGATGGGCGACCTGGAGTCCCGCAAGGTGCGCCTGGTCGAGGTCACCACCGCTGAACCCTCCCCCTTCGCGCGCTCGCTCCTCTTCGGCTACGTCGCCCAGTTCCTGTACGAGGGTGATTCCCCGCTGGCCGAGCGCCGTGCCGCCGCCCTGTCGCTGGACTCGCGGCTGCTGGCAGAGCTGCTGGGCCAGGCGGAGCTGCGCGAGCTGCTCGACGCGGAGGTGCTGACCGAGCTGGAGCGGGAGCTGCAGTGGCTCACCGAGGACCGCCGCGTCAAGGACGCCGAGGGCGTCGCGGACCTCCTGCGCCTGCTCGGCCCGCTCACGGACACGGAGCTCGCCGAGCGGGGCGCGGAGCCGCAGTGGGCGCAGGAGCTCGCCGGTGCCCGCCGCGCCATCCGGGTCCGTATCGCGGGCGCGGACCACTGGGCGGCGATCGAGGACGCGGGCCGTCTGCGCGACGCGCTGGGCACAGCGCTGCCGGTCGGCGTCCCGGAAGCCTTCACGGAGCCCGTCAAGGATCCGCTCGGCGACCTCCTCGCGCGCTACGCCCGCACCCACGGCCCGTTCACCTCGGCCACGGCCGCCGCGCGCTTCGGACTGGGCGTCGCCGTCACCGAGGGCGCCCTCCAGCGGCTCGCGGCGGCGGGCCGGGTCGTCCAGGGCGAGTTCCACCCGGCCGGGATCGGCCAGGAGTGGTGCGACGCGGCCGTGCTGCGCCGGCTGCGCCGCCGTTCCCTGGCGGCCCTGCGGCACGAGCTGGAGCCGGTGCCACCGGCCGCGCTGGCCCAGTTCCTCCCCCAGTGGCAGCACATCGGCAAGGGGCACTCCCTGCGCGGCATCGACGGGTTGGTCCGGGCCATCGAGCAGGTCCAGGGCGCGTCCGTGCCGGCCTCCGCCCTGGAGAAGCTGGTGCTGCCCTCCCGTGTCGTGAACTACACCCCGGCGATGCTGGACGAGCTGACCGCGGCCGGAGAGGTGGTCTGGGCCGGGGCGGGCTCCCTCCCCGGCAAGGACGGCTGGGTCTCCCTCTATCTGGCGGACGCGGCCCCCCTGCTCCTGCCGCCCCCGCACCCCCTGGAGCTCACCGCCCTGCACCAGTCCGTCCTGGACACCCTCTCCGGCGGCTACGGCCTGTTCTTCCGCCAGATCGCCGACCAGGTCCGCGCCACCACCCACCCCGAGGCCGGCGATCCCCAACTGGCCGACGCCCTCTGGGACCTCGCCTGGTCCGGCCGCCTGACGAACGACACACTCACCCCGATGCGCTCCCTGCTCGGCTCGGGCCGCACCGCCGGCTCCACGGCCCACCGCGCCAAGCGCTCCGTCCCGCGCGGCCGCTACGGTTCCCTGACGGCCGCGGCCCGGACCTCGTCCCGCTCCGGCCCGCCGACGGTGGCCGGCCGCTGGTCGCTGCTCCCGGCCCACGAACCGGACCCCACCGTGCGGGCCCACGCGCTCGCCCGCACCCTCCTCGACCGGCACGGCGTGGTCACCAGAGGCGCGGTCTCGGCGGAGGGCGTCGAGGGCGGCTTCTCCGCGACGTACCGCGTGCTGTCCGTCTTCGAGGAGAGCGGCCAGGCCCGCCGCGGCTATGTGGTGGAGGGCCTCGGCGCCGCGCAGTTCGCGATGGACGGCGCGGTGGACCGCCTGCGCGCGGTGTCGAACGCCCGCGACCGCGGCGCGGACCTGCCCGGTCCGCCCCCCGGCTTCGAACCCGACCCGTTCCCCGCCCATGACTTCGCCGCCCCGGACGACTCGGCCCCCTCCCTCGGCCACACCGACGACCCCGGGCCCGACGGCTTCCTCGACCAGCCCCCCTCGTACGACATCCCGAAGCCGTCCCCGGGTGAGTGGGTCTCGCCACGCGACTACGCCCAGCAGGCTGCCCCGCCCTGGCAGAACGGCGGTCGCACCGCGTACGACCAGGGCTTCGGGGGCCGCCGTACCCGCCCCGACGGCGCTTCCCGGGCCGTCGTTCTCGCCGCCGCCGATCCGGCGAACGCGTACGGCGCCGCCCTGCCCTGGCCAGAACCCCCGAGCGGCGCCGGGCACAAACCGGGTCGTAAAGCGGGCTCCCTGGTGGTCCTGGTCGACGGTGAGCTGACGCTCTACATGGAGCGCGGCGGCAAGACCCTGCTGGCCTGGCCCGCCCACCCGGACGGCGATCCCGCCGACGACCCCCGGCTGCACAGCGCCGCGGAGGCCCTCGCCGCGGCTGCCCGGGCGGGTTCCCTCGGCACGGTCACGGTGGAGCGCGTCAACGGCGCTCAGGCCCTGACGTCCCCCATCGGCACCCTCCTGGAAGGAGCGGGTTTCATCGCGACCCCCCGAGGACTGCGCCTGCGTGCATGACGACCGGCGCCCGCAGCCGCTCCGGGCCGAGCGTGCGGCGTTCGTGCCACCCTTGACCCATGCCCGAAGGTGACACGGTCTGGCAGGCCGCGAGGCGGTTGGACGACGCCCTCGCGGGCAAGGTGCTGATCCGCAGCGACCTCAGGGTGCCCCGCTTCGCCACGGCCGATCTCACGGGCCGCGCTGTCCTGGACGTCACCGCGCGCGGCAAGCACCTCCTCACCCGCATCGAGGGCGGCCTGACCCTCCACTCCCACCTGCGGATGGACGGCTCCTGGAAGGTGTACGGGAACGGACAGCGCTGGAGCGGCGGTCCCGGCCATCAGATCCGCGCGATCCTCGGCAACACCGACCGCACAGCCGTCGGCTACCGCCTGCCCGTCCTGGAGCTCCTGCGAACGGCCGACGAGCATCGCGCGGTCGGCCATCTCGGCCCCGACCTCCTCGGCCCGGACTGGGACCCCGACCAGGCCCTCGCCAACATCCTCGACGACCCCGCCCGCGAACTCGGCGAGGCCCTGCTCGACCAGCGCAACCTCGCGGGCATCGGCAATGTCTACAAGAGCGAGCTCTGCTTCCTGCTCGGCGTCACCCCCTGGCTCCCTGCCGGTGCCCTGCCCGCCGACCGCGCCGAGAAGCTGCCCGCGCTCGCGAAGAAGCTGCTGGAGGCCAACCGCGACCGCCCGATCCGCAGCACGACGGGCCGCCGCGGCCAGGACCTCTTCGTCTACGGCCGCGCCCCCCGACCCTGCCTGCGGTGCCGCACCTCGATCCGCGTCGCGGACCAGGGCGACGGCTCCCGCGAACGCCCCACCTACTGGTGCCCCACCTGCCAACCGGGGCCCGCCCCGGCCACCAGCCGGCGCCGCCACACTGATTGACGACCCGTCAGAAACGCTCGTACGGTCCCTGTATGCCCGTCACGGCGTACGACCTCACCGGCCGCACCGTCTTCGTCACCGGCGCGGCGAGCGGCATCGGCCGTGCCTCGGCGTTCCTGCTCGCCGAGGCGGGTGCGACGGTGCACTGCGCCGACCGTGACGCCGAGGGCCTGCGCGAGACGGCGACCCTGATCGTGGACAGCGGCGGGACCGCCCGCACCCACACTCTCGACGTCACCGACCGGCCCCGGCTGAAGCAGGCCCTCACCTCCTGCGAGCGCCTGGACGCCCTTGCCGCGGTCGCCGGGATCATGCACAGCAGCCCGGTGCTGGAGACCCGGGACGAGGACCTCGACCGCGTGCTCGACGTCAACTTCAAGGGAGTCCTGTACGCCTGCCAGGAGGCGGCCCGCCTGATGATCGCCCACGGCACCCGGGGCAGCATCGTCACGATGGCCTCGGGTGCCGTCGACACGGGCGGCCCCGGGCTGCTCTGCTACGGCGCGGCCAAGGCGGCGGTGGTCCAGCTGACGAAGACCCTGGCGACGGAGCTGGGCCGGCACGGCATCCGCGTCAACGCGGTTGCTCCGGGCTGGATCCGTACGCCGATGACCGACCGCCACGACAGCGCGTCCCAGGCGCACACGGAGGCCGTCATGGCCCGCATGTCACCCCTGGGCCGTGTGGGCCGGCCCGAGGACATCGCCCACGCGATCCTCCACCTCGCCTCCGACGCCTCGGCCTTCACCACGGGCCAGATCCTCCGCCCGAACGGCGGCGTGGCCATGCCATGGTGAGACGCGCCGGCCGATCATCCCCACCTACGCCTCCCCCGACTTCACCCCCGCCGAGCCCCCACCCCCGGCCCTCCAGATCCTCCGTAGCCGCCCCGCCCCCACAGCCCCCCGCGCCTGCCGCTTGGGCACGCAGTGCACGGGCAGCACGCTCAGCCCCCACCCCCCAGCCGCGACCGCCGCCTCCAGCACCCCCGCCTCGGGCACGGCCACCAGCCGGAGCACGGCCCACCACCACAGCGCCCCCAGCCCCAGCGCGGCCCCGCGAGCCCCCCAGCTCCCGCTCCCCCAGCTCGCTATCCCCGCCACGGCCGCCACCTCCGGCCCGACGCTATGCCGCTGCCCGGACCCGTCGGCAGGGCGCACCACGGGCACACGGGGGCACAGCTCTTCCCCTTCAGGCCGCGCACGCCACTCAGGCCGCGCACGCGCAGACCATCCGCGCCGCACAGCGCTCCGAACCGAGCGGCGGCAACAGTCCCGGGGGACCCACGAGACCCGCCTGGCTCACCTGGCCCGCCCGGCCTATCGCCCGTTCCCGCGCCCGCTTCCCTCACCCGTTCTCGGCCTGGAACATCCAGTGATGCTTCTCCAGGTCCGCCGTGATCCCGATGAAGATGTCCTGGCTCACCGGATCCGGCTCGCCGGTCGTCTCGACCCGCTCCCGCATCCGCGCGATCACCGCTCCCAGCGCTTCGACCAGCGCGCCCACGGCGGTCGTGTCGTCGACCCAACCCTCGGGTGTCACCCCGATCCCGCTGCCGACGGCCACCGTCGCGGCACGCCCGTCGGGAGAGATGCCGAGGGCCGCGGCCCGTTCGGCCACGGTGTCGGAGTACTTCCGCGCGGTGTCGACAACCTCGTCGAGCTGGAGGTGCACGGAACGGAAGCGCGGCCCCACCACGTTCCAGTGGATCTGCTTCGCCACGAGGGCGAGATCCACCAGATCGACGAGGGCACCTTGCAGCGCCTCGGACACGGTCTTCAGGTTCGCGTCCGACAACGGGCTCTTCACGACGTACATCCGCACCTCCGAGGACTGCCCCCGCCATTCCCCTCAACGATGACCGCCGCACGCCACACCGGCAAACGCACACAAATCAGACACAGTAGACACGGGGGACGGCTCCGCGGGCCTACGCAAGCGAAAACCCCGGGCGACACCTCTCCGGATCTCCCGGAGAGGCCCGGCCGGGGCCTCACCACGTCTCAGCGCCTGATCGGCGCCGTTCACCTCATGCCGCGCAGGCGCGAAGCCTCACGCGGCGACGACGTCCACCGCTTCGGCGGGCGCCTTGATGGTCACCCGTTCCGGTGGCACACCGGCCACCGAGACGGAACCCAGCATCGAGCGAACCGGCGTGGGTACAGGCTCGCTGGGGGTGGCCGCAGCAGACTGGGCCAGCTCGGCGAGGGCGAGCTCGTCGCTCACTTCCCGCATGAGTTCGGACATCCGTACGTCCAGCGCGTCGCAGATCGCGGAGAGCAGCTCGGAGGAAGCCTCCTTCTGCCCCCGCTCCACCTCGGAGAGATAGCCGAGTGAGACTCGGGCGGACGAGGAGACTTCGCGCAGAGTACGGCCCTGGCGCTGGCGCTGCCGACGCAGCACGTCACCCAGCAGGCGACGGAGCAGAATCATCGGTGGCTCCCTCCTCGGACCGCGTAGCCGCATCCATTACGCCCCACCGTACCGCCTTGCGCCGCGGCCGTGCGGGGAGCGATGTCGTGTTCACTCAGGGCTGCAAACATCAAAACCCCCCGTTCCGTTCCGTATCCTGTGCCCGCTCATTCCCAGTCTGTTCGCCCGCAAGCCCCTTCAGGAGCAGTGCGAGTACGCTCCGTACACTCTCTCTACGAATTTCCGCGCGGCCGCCGTTCAACCGCAGAGCCTCCACTTTTCCGCCGCCGGCAGAACCCGGGTCCGCCGCAACGGGTCCGTCCACGGCGACGAAGACCGTGCCGACGGGCTGTCCGTCCTGCGGCTCGGGGCCGGCGACACCGGTGGTCGCGATGCCCCAGTCGGTGCCGAGCGCCTTGCGCACGCCGGCCGCCATCTGCGCTGCGACCTGCGGATCCACCGCTCCGTGGGTCGCCAGCAGGGCGGCGTCCACATCGAGCAGGTCGTGCTTCAACTCGGTGGCGTAAGCGGTCACGGAGCCCCGGAAGACCTTGGACGCTCCGGGGACCGACGTGATCTCCGCCGCAACGAGGCCACCGGTCAGCGACTCCGCGACGGCGAGCGTCTCGCCCTTCACCGTGAGTAGTCGCACCACGTCGGTGGCCGTGGACCTCACGCTTCCTTCTCCTCCAACGCGGCCTTGCGCTCGGCGATTCCCTGCCTGCGCAAGACAATGGCCTGTTTCACATAGTCGAGTCCGGTCACCACGGTCAGCACGACCGCCGCGGCCATCACCCACCACCTCAGGGTCGCCAGCCACCCCGTCAGCGCCAGGACGTACATGCCCACGGCCACGCCCTGGGTGAGGGTCTTCAGCTTGCCTCCGCGGCTGGCGGGAATGACGCCGTACCGGATGACCAGAAAACGCAGCAGGGTGATCCCGAGTTCCCTGCCGAGGATGACGCCGGTCACCCACCACGGCAGGTCACCGAGCGCGGAGAGACAGATCAGCGCCGCACCCATGATCGCCTTGTCGGCGATGGGGTCGGCGATCTTCCCGAAGTCGGTGACCAGGTTGTACGTGCGCGCCAGATGACCGTCGAACAGATCGGTGATCATGGCGATGGCGAAGGCGGCCCAGGCGAAGGCCCGCCACGCCGGGTCGTAGCCGCCGTCGGCGAGCATCAGCGCGACGAACGCCGGTACGAGGACCAGCCGGAGCATGGTCAGGAGGTTGGCGACGTTCCAGACGCTCGCCTCGTTGACGGCCGCGGCAGCGATCTTCTTGCCCCGCGGGGTCTTCCCCTCACCCTGGGCGTCGACGCCCACGTCCTCACCCACGACGGCCTCACCGACACCGGGCCCCACGACGGCAGGCCCGCCGGGCCCCACCTCTGGACCAGGCCCTGCACCGGCAGCCCCACCGGGCCCTGCGTCGGCCGCCGCACCATGCCCCGCACCGGACGCCGCACCCTCGGCCGACCGCGCGGCCGCCGCCCCGGGAGCCTTCCCCGAGGCCGCCGAGGTCGCAGCGGCCGCACCAGCCGCGGCCCTCGCGCCGGAGGCGCCTCCCGCCGCGGATGCCGGGACACCGGTCATCTGCCCGCCTCCTCACTCCACGCAGGCGACGTGAGCGAGCCCTGCAGCGGCTCGGCCACCAGGTCGACACCCTCCGTACCGACCACCTTCGCCTCGACCATACGGCCGATACGCAGACCCGCGCCGCTCGTGAGCAGCACCTGGCCGTCCGTCTCGGGCGCCTGGTGCTCGGCACGGCCGTACACGCCGTCCTCGTCGACGGACTCGACGAGGACCCGCACGGTCTGGCCGACCCGGTCCTCGGCCCGCTGGGAGACGAGCTCTTCCGCCAGGCGCGAGATGTGGGCCAGCCGCTCGGCGACGACGTCCTCGTCGAGCTTGTCGTCGTAGGTCGCGGCCTCCGTGCCCTCCTCGTCGGAGTAGCCGAAGACGCCGATGGCGTCCAGCCGCGCGCCGTTCAGGAACCGCTCCAGCTCGGCGAGGTCGGCCTCGGTCTCACCGGGGAAGCCGACGATGAAGTTGGAGCGGACACCGGCCTCGGGCGCCTTGCTCCGGATGGTGTCGAGCAGCTCCAGGAAGCGGTCGGTGTCGCCGAAGCGGCGCATCGCGCGCAGCACGCCGGGCGCGGAGTGCTGGAAGGACAGATCGAAGTAGGGCGCGATCTTCGGGGTCGAGGTCAGCACGTCGATCAGGCCGGGCCGCATCTCGGCCGGCTGGAGGTAGCTGACGCGCACCCGCTCGATGCCGTCGACCTCGGCGAGCTCGGGCAGCAGCGACTCCAGCAGGCGGATGTCGCCCAGGTCCTTGCCGTAGGAGGTGTTGTTCTCGGAGACCAGCATGATCTCCTTCACGCCCTGCTCGGCCAGCCAGCGCGTCTCGTTCAGCACGTCGCTGGGACGGCGGGAGATGAAGGAGCCGCGGAAGGAGGGGATGGCGCAGAAGGAGCAGCGCCGGTCGCAGCCGGAGGCGAGCTTGACGGAGGCGACCGGGGAGCCGTCCAGGCGGCGGCGCAGGGGCGCACGCGGGCCCGAGGCGGGAGCGAGGCCCTCCGGAAGATCCGCCGGTGCGACGGCGGGCTCGGCCGGGCCGTGCCCGGGCAGCGCGACCTCGGCCGCCGACTCCTGGCGCTCCGCAGGGCTGATCGGCAGCAGCTTGCGCCGGTCGCGTGGGGTGTGGGAGGCGTGGATGCCGCCGTTGAGGATGGTCTGCAGGCGGTCCGAGATGTCCGAGTAGTCGTCGAAGCCGAGCACACCGTCGGCCTCGGGGAGGGCTTCGGCGAGTTCCTTGCCGTACCGCTCGGCCATGCAGCCCACCGCCACGACGGCCTGGGTTCTGCCGTGCCCCTTGAGGTCGTTGGCTTCGAGGAGTGCGTCGACCGAGTCCTTCTTGGCGGCTTCGACGAAGCCGCAGGTGTTCACGACGGCGACGTCCGCGTTCTCGGCGTCCTCGACGAGCTGCCAGCCGTCCGCCTCCAAACGGCCTGCGAGCTCCTCCGAGTCCACCTCGTTACGGGCGCAGCCAAGGGTGACGAGTGCGACGGTACGGCGTTCAGGCATGGGCTCAAGACTACTTCGTCTCGCTGACACCCCACGTCGACGGGGTTGGCCGTTTCCCGGCCAACCCCGTATCAACTGGACCTTTCGGTCCGATCACCCGGCTTCGGGATCGCCCTTCGTGTACGTCAGGCGCTCGACGGACCCCGGCTGGAAGTTCTCCTCGATCTTCTTGCCGTTGACGAAGAGGTCGATCGCGCCGGCGTCCCCGAGGACGAGGTGGACCTTGGAGCTGTCCTGGAAGGTCTTGGTGTCGCCCTGCTTGAGAACGCCGTCGAAGATCATCCGGCCGTTGTGGTCCTTGGCGGCGATCCAGCTGCGGCCGTCGGCGGCGGCCACACGGACGGTCACCTTGTCCTGCGGCGCGGCGGCGATGGCACTGTCCGACGGCTCCGGTTCGGGATCGGCGGGCTTCTTGGTCTTGGTGGTCGGGGAGGCGGAGTCGCCGGGCGTGGAGCCCTCGGCCACGTTCGCCTCGTTGCCGCCGTCGTCGCCGCCCTGGAACATCGTGAAGCCGACGAAACCGATCACGGCGACGATCGCGGCGACCATGGCCGCGGTCCAGTTGGGACCCCGCCGCTCCGGACGGATGCGTTCCGCCTCGAAGAGGGGAGCTGCCGGGGTCGGCGCCGGCCGCCCGCCGTGCTCGTCGCCGTACTGGGCGAGCAGCGGCTCGGGGTCGAGGTGGACGGCCTTGGCCAGGGTCCTGATGTGCCCACGGGCGTAGACGTCCCCACCACAGGGGGAGAAGTCGTCCGCCTCGATCGCGTGCACGATGTTCATGCGGACCCGGGTGGCGCTACTGACGTCGTCGACGGTCAGCCCGGCGGCGATACGAGCCTGCTGCAGGGCATGGCCGATGGAGGGGCGGGCTTCCTCGCGGTCTGCTTCGACGTGCTCGTTTTCGAACGGACGCTCGTCTTCAGGGGAGTTGCCGATGGACACGGGGGCGCCTTTCGAGCGTGTAGCCGCCTGTGCTGGAAGTTCAGTCTAGGGGGGTGACAAAAGGGTGGGGCAACCGGGCGGTGTCACTTTGTACGCCATCGGAATGGCCCGACATTCCGATGGTGGGTTCACTGCTTGTCGCTTCCCTCAACTTGACGTACGCCGAAGAGAAACGGTTGCCCGATGATCCCTTACGGATGAGTCACGATCCGGACCCGATTGCCGTAACGCCCCGCGCGGCGATCACCCTGTCCCGCCTCCCTACCCTTCAGACTCCCCCCGGATCAGGGCGAGCACGCCATCCAGCTCATCAGGCTTCACAAGAACGTCACGAGCCTTCGAACCCTCGCTCGGCCCGACGATGTTCCGCGACTCCATCAAATCCATCAGCCGGCCGGCCTTGGCGAAGCCGACGCGCAACTTGCGCTGGAGCATGGACGTCGACCCGAACTGCGTGGAGACGACCAGTTCGGCCGCCTGGCACAGCAGGTCGAGGTCGTCGCCGATGTCCTCGTCGATCTCCTTTTTCTGCTTGGTGCCCACGACCACGTCGTCCCGGAAGACGGGCGTCATCTGGTCCTTGCAGTGCCGGACGACGCCCGCGATCTCCTCCTCGGTGACGAACGCGCCCTGCATACGGGTGGGCTTGTTGGCCCCCATGGGCAGGAACAGCCCGTCGCCCTTGCCGATGAGCTTCTCGGCGCCCGGCTGGTCGAGGATGACCCGCGAGTCGGCCAGCGAGGACGTGGCGAACGCCAGCCGTGACGGCACGTTCGCCTTGATCAGGCCGGTGACGACGTCCACCGACGGCCGCTGTGTGGCGAGCACCAGGTGGATGCCGGCCGCGCGCGCGAGCTGCGTGATGCGCACGATCGCGTCCTCGACGTCGCGCGGCGCGACCATCATCAGGTCGGCGAGCTCGTCGACGATGACCAGCAGATACGGATACGGCTGGAGCTCGCGCTCGCTGCCCTCGGGAGGCTTGACCTTGCCCTCGCGCACGGCCTTGTTGAAGTCGTCGATGTGCCGGTAGCCGTAGGCCGCCAGGTCGTCGTAGCGCAGGTCCATCTCGCGCACGACCCACTGGAGCGCCTCGGCGGCCCGCTTGGGGTTGGTGATGATCGGTGTGATCAGGTGCGGGATGCCCTCGTACGCGGTCAGCTCGACCCGCTTGGGGTCGACCAGGATCATCCGCACGTCCTCGGGGGTCGCCCGCATCATGACCGAGGTGATCAGGCAGTTGATGCAGGACGACTTTCCGGAGCCGGTGGCGCCGGCGACCAGCATGTGCGGCATCTTCGCCAGCGAGTGCATGACGTAGCCGCCCTCGACGTCCTTGCCGAAAGCGACAAGCATCGGGTCGTCGTCCTCGGCCGACTCCGCCAGACGGAGTACGTCACCGAGGTTGACCATCTCCCGGTCGGTGTTGGGGATCTCGATGCCCACCGCGGACTTGCCGGGGATGGGGCTGATGATCCGCACGTCCGGGCTGGCGACGGCGTAGGCGATGTTCTTCGTCAGCGCGGTGATCCGCTCGACCTTCACGGCGGGGCCGAGCTCGACCTCGTAGCGCGTGACCGTCGGACCGCGGGTGAAGCCGGTGACGCTGGCGTCCACCTTGAACTCGGTGAAGACCGTCGTCAGCGACTCGACGATGAGGTCGTTGGCGGCGCTGCGCGCCTTGCCCGGGCCGCCGCGCTCCAGCAGGTCCAGCGACGGCAGGGAGTACGTGATGTCGCCGGAGAGCTGGAGCTGCTCCGCGCGCGGGGGCAGGTCGCGGGGTTCGGAGGGCGGGGCCTTGGTGAGGTCGCGGACGCCCGCCCTGGGCTTCTGCGGGCCGGGGTCGTCCTGCTGCTCGGGCTTGTTGTCCTTCTTGAGCCTGTCCTGCTGCGGCCGGGCGGCCGGGACGGGCGTCGGTGTGGTCGCCTCCTGGTCCCCCACCCGGACGCCCTGGGTGAGGTCGGCGACGACCGGCGAGGGCGGCATGCCGTGCAGCACGGCTCCGTCGAGGGCGGCGGCGGCCGCCGCGGCGATGTCCACGGCGTCCCTGGGCCGGTCCATGTCGGGCTGCGGTACCGCCGAGCGGCGCGGACGGCCTCGGCGCCGCGTGAGCGCCTCCTGCTCGGCACCGTCGGGGTCGTACGCCTCGGGCGCCGGTGCGCGCCTGCCGCGCGGGCGCGCGGGCAGCGCCTCGCGCCACTGCTCCTCGTAGCGCTCGTCGTCCTCGGCGAAACCGAACTCGTCCTCGGCCGGGTCGCGGACGATCCCGAGACGCATCCCGAGCAGCCGCAGCCGCTGCGGGATGGCGTTGACGGGGGTGGCCGTGACGACCAGCAGCCCGAAGACCGTCAGCAGCACCAGCAGCGGCACGGCGAGCACGTCACCCATGGCGTACGACAACGGGGTCGCCATGGCCCAGCCGATGAGGCCACCGGCGTCCCTTATGGCCTGCATGCCGTCGCCGCGCGCGGGTGAGCCGCACGCCACGTGAACTTGGCCGAGCACGCCGATCACGAGCGCGGACAGGCCGATGACGATCCGTCCGTTCGCCTCGGGCTTCTCCGGGTGACGGATGAACCGCACGGCGATGACGGCGAGCAGTATCGGCACGAGCAGGTCGAGGCGGCCGAAGGCGCCGGTGACGAGGATCTCCACCAGGTCGCCCACCGGGCCCTTGAGGTCGGCCCAGGTGCCCGCGGCGACGATCAGCGCGATGGCGAGCAGCAGCAAGGCGACACCGTCCTTGCGGTGGGCCGGGTCGAGGTTCTTGGCGCCCTGCCCTATGCCGCGGAACACGGCGCCGACGGCATGCGCCACACCGAGCCAGACGGCGCGCACGAGCCGGTAGATGCCACCGGTGGGGCTGGGGGCCGGTCTGGGCGCGACCTTCTTGGCCGCGGCCTTCCGGGCGGGCGCCTTCTTCGCGGGAGCCTTCTTGGCGGCGGCCTTCTTCGCCGGAGCCTTCGAGGCCGCCCTCTTCGCGGGCGGCGGCTTCTTGGCTGCGGAGGGACGTGAGGCCATGGGTGTGAGGTTACCGGGGGAGACGACAGGGGACACGCGTGTCCACGGCTTCACCCGTTCGTGTCGCTTCGGGAGAGGCGCGAAACTGACGCGCGGTCACGGCGGGCAATCCCGCCTGCGCACGCGTCAGTTCTGCGAGGACACCGAGGAGGCGCTCCCGGTGCCCGGCTCCAGCGCGTCCAGCGCCCGCCGCAACCCCGTGAGCTTGCGCTCCAGATGAGCCGCCGTGGCCACCGCGGCGGCGTCCGTCGACTCGTCGTTGAGCTGCTTGGTCAGTGCTTCGGCCTGCTCCTCGACGGCCGCGAGCCGCGCGGAGAGCTCCGCGAGCAGCCCGGCCGACTCCTTGGCCTCGCCGCCCGCGTCCTTGCCGTTGCCCTCCAACTGCAGCCGCAGCAGCGACGCCTGCTCCCGCAGCTGGCAGTTCTTCATGTACAGCTCGACGAAGACGGAGACCTTCGCGCGCAGCACCCACGGGTCGAACGGCTTGGAGATGTAGTCCACCGCGCCCGCCGCGTAGCCCCGGAAGGTGTGGTGGGGGCCGTGGTTGATCGCCGTGAGGAAAATGATCGGGATGTCCCGGGTCCGCTCACGGCGCTTGATGTGCGCGGCCGTCTCGAAGCCGTCCATACCCGGCATCTGGACATCCAGCAGGATGACCGCGAAGTCGTCCGTGAGCAGCGCTTTGAGCGCTTCCTCCCCGGACGATGCCCGCACCAGCGTCTGATCGAGCGCAGAGAGGATCGCCTCCAGCGCCAGCAGATTCTCCGGCCGGTCATCGACCAGGAGGATCTTGGCCTTCTGCACCATGGCCCGCCCTCCTCGCCCCGGCGTGGGGCCTCCCCTGTCCGCAGGACCTGCGGCAGCACCGGTGGGTGCCGCCCCAGGGGACGACTCCCTTGCGCCGCCCGTCCTTGTGCCGGTCATCGTAGCCGCACCCTGCCCGTCGCCACACCCTGTCACCGTGATGTCACTGTGCACGTAGCAGAAACGCAGCAGGAGACCAGAAGGTTCCCCAGATCTTGTACTTCTACACGACTATGCGCACACCGAGTCGGCAACTCCGCGTGAACACCGAACCTTCCCGTCATGGTCGCGCAACTGCCCAACGTTCCCCTCATTCCCCTCGCATCCACTGATCCATCACCGCCAGCAGGTGATCGGGGTCGACCGGCTTCGTCACGTAGTCGGAGGCGCCCGACTCGATCGCCTTCTCCCGGTCGCCCTTCATCGCCTTGGCGGTCAGCGCGATGATCGGCAGACCGGCGAACTGCGGCATCCTGCGGATCGCACTGGTCGTGGCGTACCCGTCCATCTCGGGCATCATGATGTCCATCAGCACGACCGCCACGTCGTCGTGCTGCTCCAGGACCTCGATCCCCTCCCGGCCGTTCTCGGCGTACAGCACGGACAGGCCGTGCTGCTCCAGGACGCTGGTCAGGGCGAATACGTTGCGGATGTCGTCGTCCACGATCAGGACCTTCTGGCCGCCGAACCGGATGCCGCGGTTCGGCTTCGGCGCCGGCTCCTGCTCGGCCGGTGCCCACTGCTCCAGCTGCGCGGGGCGCGGCGGCAGCTCGGGCATCCTGCGACGCCGCCGGAACAGGGCGGCCGGCCCGTTCTGCGTCTCGCGGTACGACTTCACCTCGGCCGGCGTCTCGACCTCTACGTCCGACAGCTCGGACAGGTCGGACGTCGACGCCACCAGGTCACCGGCCTCCAGGGCGGGCAGCTGCTGCTGGTAGCCCTGGGGCGGCAGTTCACTGGGGTGCAGCGGCAGGTACAGCGTGAACGTCGAGCCGCGGCCCGTCTCGCTCTGCGCGTAAATCTCACCGCCGAGCAGCTGCGCGATCTCCCGCGAGATGGACAACCCCAGGCCCGTACCGCCGTACTTCCGGCTGGTCGTGCCGTCGGCCTGCTTGAACGCCTCGAAGATCACCCGCATCTTGCTGGACGCGATGCCGATGCCCGTGTCGGTCACCGAGAACGCGATCAGCTCGGCCTCCGGATCGGTCAGCGACCCGGTCTCCAGCAGCTGCTCCCGGATCCGCTGCGGCACGTCGTCCCGCGCCGGCCTGATGACCAGCTCCACCGACCCGGAGTCGGTGAACTTCACCGCGTTCGACAGCAGGTTGCGCAGCACCTGCAGCAGCCGCTGCTCGTCGGTGTGCAGCGTCGCGGGCAGCTCCGGCGAGACCCGCACCGACAGATCCAGGCCCTTCTCCGCGGTCAGCGGCCGGAAGGTGGCCTCCACGTAGTCCACGAGCTGGACGAGCGCGATCCGTGTCGGGGAGACGTCCATCTTGCCCGCCTCGACCTTCGACAGGTCCAGGATGTCGTTGATGAGCTGGAGCAGGTCCGAACCGGCCCCGTGGATCGTCTCGGCGAACTCGACCTGCTTCGGGGAGAGGTTCCCCTCGGCGTTGTCGGCGAGCAGCTTGGCCAGGATCAGCAGCGAGTTGAGCGGCGTACGCAGCTCGTGCGACATGTTCGCGAGGAACTCGCTCTTGTAGCGCATCGACACCGCGAGCTGCTCGGCGCGCTCCTCCAGGACCTGCCGCGCCTCCTCGATCTCGGTGTTCTTCACCTCGATGTCGCGGTTCTGCTGGGCCAGCAGCTCGGCCTTCTCCTCCAGTTCGGCGTTGGACGCCTGGAGGGCCTTCTGCCGCTGCTCCAACTCGGCCGAGCGCTCGCGCAGTTGCTCGGTCAGCTCCTGCGACTGCGCCAGCAGCAGCTCGGTCTTGGTGTTGACGGAGATGGTGTTGACGCTGGTCGCGATCATCTCGGCGATCTGGTTCAGGAAGTCCTTCTGGATCTGCGTGAACGGCGTGAAGGACGCCAGCTCGATGACCCCGAGCACACTGCCCTCGAACAGCACCGGCAGCACGATCACCTGCGCGGGCGGCGCCTCACCGAGCCCCGAGGAGATCTTCAGATAGCCGCTCGGCGCGTTCTCCACCAGGATCGTGCGCTTCTCCTCGGCAGCCGTCCCGACCAGCGCCTCGCCGGGCTGGAAGGACGTCGGCATGGAGCCCATCGAGTAGCCGTAACTGCCGAGCATGCGCAACTCGTACTGGTCCTCGTCCGTGGCGCTGATGTCCTCGCCGTCGACGAGCGGCATCGCCACGAAGAACGCCCCGTGCTGCGCGGACACGACCGGGGTCAGCTCGCTCATGATCAGCGACGCCACGTCCTCCAGGTCGCGGCGGCCCTGCATCAGCGCGGAGATCCGCGCCAGGTTGCCCTTGAGCCAGTCCTGCTCCTTGTTGGCGATCGTGGTGTCGCGCAGGTTGGCGATCATCTTGTTGATGTAGTCCTGGAGCTCCTGGATCTCCCCGGACGCGTCCACGTCGATCTTCAGGTTCAGATCACCGCGGGTCACCGCGGTCGCCACGCGCGCGATGGCACGCACCTGCCGGGTCAGGTTCCCGGCCATCTCGTTCACCGACTCGGTCAGGTCCCGCCAGGTGCCGTCCACGTCGCGCACGCGGGCCTGGCCGCCGAGCTGTCCTTCCGTGCCCACCTCGCGGGCCACCCGGGTGACCTCCTCGGCGAACGACGACAGCTGGTCGACCATCGTGTTGATGGTCGTCTTCAGCTCCAGGATCTCCCCGCGAGCGTCGATGTCGATCTTCTTCGTCAGGTCACCCTTGGCGATGGCCGTGGTCACCATCGCGATGTTGCGCACCTGACCGGTCAGGTTGGACGCCATCTGGTTCACGGACTCGGTCAGGTCCTTCCACGTACCGGCCACACCGGGTACGTGCGCCTGGCCGCCCAGGATGCCGTCCGTGCCCACCTCGCGGGCCACCTTGGTGACCTGCTCGGCGAACGAACTCAGCGTCTTCACCATCGTGTTGATCGTGTCGGCGAGCTGCGCGACCTCACCGCGCGCCTCGATGGTGACCTGCCGCGTCAGGTCACCGTTGGCGACCGCCGCAGAGACCTGGGAGATGTTCCGCACCTGAGTGGTGAGGTTCTTCGCCATCAGGTTGACGTTGTCGCTCAGGTCCTTCCAGATGCCCGTGACACCCGGCACATGCGCCTGGCCGCCCAGGATGCCCTCGGTGCCCACCTCACGGGCCACCCGGGTCACCTGCTCGGCGAAGGAGGAGAGCTGGTCCACCATCGTGTTGACGGTCGTGACCAGCTCGAGGATCTCGCCCTTGGCGTCGACGGTGATCTTCTTCGACAGATCGCCCCGGGCCACCGCGGTCGTGACCTCGGCGATGTTGCGCACCTGAATGGTCAGGTTGTTGGCCATGCCGTTCACCGACTGGGTGAGGTCCTTCCAGGTGCCGGAGACGCCCTGCACCTCGGCCTGACCGCCCAGGATGCCCTCCGTGCCCACCTCACGGGCCACTCGCGTGACCTCTTCGGCGAACGACGACAGCTGGTCCACCATCGTGTTCAGCGTGTTCTTCAGCTCCAGGATCTCCCCGCGTGCGTCCACGGTGATCTTCTGGGACAGGTCGCCCCGGGCCACCGCCGTGGCCACCTGGGCGATGTTGCGCACCTGGCCGGTCAGGTTGGACGCCATGCCGTTCACGGAGTCCGTCAGATCACGCCACACACCGGCCACACCCGGCACCTGCGCCTGACCACCCAGCCGGCCGTCCGTACCCACCTCACGCGCCACCCGGGTCACCTGGTCGGCGAAGGCCGAGAGCTGGTCCACCATCGTGTTGATGGTGTTCTTCAGCTCCAGGATCTCCCCGCGCGCGTCGACGTCGATCTTCTGCGACAGGTCACCCCGGGCCACGGCCGTCGTCACCTGCGCGATGTTGCGCACCTGGGAGGTGAGGTTGCCGGCCATGGAGTTGACGGAGTCCGTGAGCTCCTTCCAGGTGCCCGACACGCCGTCCACCTGGGCCTGACCACCCAGGCGGCCCTCCGTACCCACGTCCCGGGCCATCCGGGTCACCTGGTCGGCGAAGGACGACAGCTGGTCCACCATCGTGTTCACGGTGTTCTTCAGCTTGAGCATCTCGCCGGAGACGTCGACCGTGACCTTCTGCGACAGGTCACCGTTGGCCACCGCCGTCGTCACCTGCGCGATGTTCCTCACCTGTCCGGTGAGGTTCCGGAACGCCGTGTTGACGGAGTCCGTCAGGTCCTTCCACGTCCCGGCCGCGCCCGGCACCTGCGCCTGGCCGCCCAGCTCACCCTCGACGCCGACCTCCCGGGCCACGCGCGTGACCTCGGCACCGAACGCGGACAGCTGATCCACCATCCCGTTGACGGTGTTCTTCAGCTCCAGCATCTCGCCGGCCACATCGACGGTGACCTTCTGCGACAGATCACCGTTGGCCACCGCCGTCGTCACGGCGGCGATGTCCCGCACCTGGGTGGTGAGGTTCCGGAAGACGGTGTTGACGGAGTCCGTCAGGTCCTTCCAGGTCCCCGCCGCGCCCGGCACGTTCGCCTGTCCGCCCAGCCGCCCCTCGGCACCCACCTCGTTGGCCACACGCGTGACCTCGTCGGCGAAGATCCGCAGCGTCTCGGTCATCTGGTTGATCGTCTCGGCGAGCTGCGCGACCTCACCGCGCGCCTGCACCGTCACCTTGCGCGACAGGTCACCGTTGGCGACCGCCGTCGTCACCTCGGCGATACCGCGCACCTGGGCCGTGAGGTTCCCGGCCATGGTGTTCACGGAATCCGTGAGTTCCTTCCACACTCCCGCGACCCCGGGCACCTGGGCCTGACCGCCCAGCGCGCCGTCGGTGCCCACCTCACGGGCCACCCGGGTCACCTCGGAGGAGAACGCCGACAGCTGGTCCACCATCGTGTTGACGGTGTTCTTCAGCTCCAGCATCTCGCCGGCGACCTGGACCGTGACCTTCCGGGACAGATCACCCTTGGCCACGGCCGTCGTCACCAGCGCGATGTCCCGCACCTGAGCGGTGAGCCGGTACGCCATCGTGTTGACGGAGTCCGTCAGATCCCGCCAGGAACCCGACATGCCCCGCACCCGGGCCTGCCCGCCCAGCTTGCCCTCGGTGCCCACCTCACTGGCCACACGCGTGACCTCATCGGTGAACGTCGACAGCTGGTCGACCAGATTGTTGACGGTCCGTCCGACCTTCAGGAACTCGCCCCGCAGAGGCTGGCTGTTGCCGTCCGGCACCTGCGTCCGCAATTCCATACGCGGCGACAGATCACCCTCGGCCACCGCGGACAGCACCCGGCTGACCTCGGACACCGGCCGCACCAGGTCGTCCACCAGGGCATTCGAGTTGTCGATCGCCGTCGCCCACGAGCCCTCGCAGGCACCCGTCTCCAGCCGCTCGGTGAGCTTGCCCTCGCGGCCCACCATCCGCCGCACCCGCGACAGCTCACCCGTCAGATGCAGATTACGGTCGGCAACTTCGTTGAAGACCGCCGCGATCTCGGCCATCACGCCGTCGCCCGACACCGTGAGCCGCTTGCGGAAGTTCCCGTCCCGCATCGACACCAGGGCAGCCATCAGCCGGTTCAGGGCCGCCGTGTCCACCTCGGTCGTGCCGCTACGCACCTTGCCCTGGTTGACCGGGGACTGTCCGCCTTTCGCGCGCGTCTTCCTGCCACGCGTCGCTGCGCCAGACTCCACTGTGTCCCTCCCGCAGGGGTCGACCGTCACTGCTGTGCTCGGGTACCACGCTCGCCGTACCAGTTACTACTGCGTATTCTCTGCCCTGCATACCAGGCCGATTCCACGGGGGCTGCTGCCCACGGTCACCATCGGGCACACAGCCTGCCCGGACCTTCACACGAAGCTTGCCCAGTGTTTCACCCTGGCCGAACCAGGCCATAACAGTTCGGCAGCTTCGCACATCGTCCGCACACCCTCCGGACGGAAACACTGCAGACCGGCATCCGCATGGACCGCGAAGGTAAGTAACCTTGCATCCGGCTGTCCAGCCGCGCCGGTCCGTCCGGCCTGGGCGGTGGCACGAAGACGAGCGGGCATCGGAGGGGCGGCCGCACACAACATGACCACCGGACTGATCCCCGGGGGACAGCCCCCGGACCCCCGGCCGACGGGCAGCCTGCCGCAGCAGCGGCGCGAGCCGGTCGGCCCCGCAGCCCAGCACGTCGAGAACCGGTCGAGGAGTTCTGTGATCACCGCGCGCGCGGCCGCCAGTTTCGAGCCCGTCGGGCGATCGGTCGCGAGCGCCCGCTCCTTCGTCCGCGACACCCTCCAGGGCTGGGGCTTCGCCGACATCGTCGACGACGCCGTCGTTCTCACCAGCGAACTGGTGACCAACGCCGTGGTCCACGCCGGCACCTCCGCCGACGTACTCTGCCTGCGCAGCGACGAGGGCGTACGCATCGAGGTGGCCGACCGGTACCCCGAACGCGAGATCCCCCTCCAGGGCACCGCCATCAACATGGGCAGCCCCGACCGCGAAGGCGGCCGCGGCCTCCAGCTGTGCGCGGCCCTCGCCGGCCGCTGGGGCGTCGAGTACATCCCCACCCACAAGACCGTCTGGTTCCAACTGGACCTGCCCGCACGCGCCGTCGGCACCCGCGCGGCAGGACCGGCCCTCCCCTCCGAACTCCTCCCCCTCGCCGACGGCCGGGTCCGCGTCGCCGTCATCCAGATCGACCGCACCGGCCACATCACCGCCTGGAACGAAGACGCCGAGGAACTCTTCGGCTACCCGGCCGAGCAGGTCACCGGCAAGCCCCTGACCGACCTCGCCGCCTGGCCCCACACCCCCGGCACCAGCACCGGCATCGCGGAAGCCCTCCGCCTCTCCCGCTGGGAAGGCAGCTACGGCATCCGCGCCGCCACCGGCCGCGTCATCCCCGTCTACGCCTCCCACCTGCGCGTCCGCGACACCGGCGGCGAGCCGTCAACCGTGTGCCTCCTGGTACGGGACCACGAACGGGCAGTTCTGCAGACGCCTCTGCGCGTCCCCGCCTCCGACACCTCGACCGGCGCCGAGGGCCAGAACACCGACCCCTTCGAAGTCTTCATCGGCTCCCCCGCCCCGGACGACCTCGACGGCCTCCTCCAGCGCACGGTCGAACGCGCCCGCGACATGCTCGACGGCGACTCGGCGTTCCTCCTGCTGGCCACCGACGACGAGACGGAACTGGAGGTCCGCGCCTCCACCGGCCTCCCCTCCGCCCGCCAGCGCTTCGCCCGCGTCCCCGTTGAAGCCGGCCCCGGCCGCTACGGCTCGGCCCGCATGCCCGCCGTCCACGACGACCTGACCGCCGTCCCCGGCGCCGTACCGCTGCTGAACGGCACGGGCATGCGCTCGGTCGTCACGGTTCCGCTGAAGGTCGAGGGCCGCCTCACCGGCTCCCTCGGCGTCGCCGCCGAAGCCCCCGCCAGATACTCCAACGAGGAGGCCCTGCGCCTCCAGTTCGCCGCCGACCGCATCGCCCTCGCCGTCGAATCGGCCCGCCTGGGCGAACTGGAACGACTGCGCCGCGGCTCCCTCAGCTTCCTCGTCGAGGCGTCCGACCTGCTGGCCGGCACCCTGGACCGCGACCAGACCCTGGCCCTCATGGCCCAGATGACGGTCCCGACGCTCGCCACCTGGTGCGCCGTCTACACGATCGCCGACCAGGCCTCCGAGCCCTACCTCTCCTACGTACTGCACGAGGACGAGGAACTCATCGACGGCATCAAGTCCCTGCTGTCGAAGGTCCCCCCGCCCGACCCGGTCCCCACCCCGGGCGCCCGCGTGTGGACGGCCCCCGGCGAGGTCGCCCATCAGGCGGCCCTGCGCACCTCCATGCGCAGCCTCGGCCTCAGCGGCAGCCCGACCCGCCAGGTCACACCCGGCATCGGCCCCACCCTCGCCACCGCCTCCGCCGTCGGCGGCGAGACGGTCGTCCTTCCGCTGGTCGCCCGCAACCGCGTCATCGGCATGCTGACCCTCGGCAAGCCGACCGACGAGCACTTCCGCCAGGAGATCCTGGAACTCGCCGAGGACCTCTCCCGCCGAGCCGCCCTGGCCCTGGACAACGCCCGCCTCTACTCGGAGCGCACGGCGATCAGCCAGTCCCTCCAGCGCAGCCTCCTGCCCCCGGAGCTCCCCGTGATCGGAGGCGTCGAGGTCGAGGTCATCTACCGCGCCGCCGGCGAGGGCAACGAGGTCGGCGGCGACTTCTACGACGTCTTCCCCATCCGCGACGGCGCCTACGGCTTTGCCATCGGCGACGTCTGCGGCACGGGCCCGAACGCGGCGGCGGTCACGGGCCTGGCCCGCCACGCCCTGCGCCTGCTGGCACGCGAGGGCCTCAGCGGCCCGGCGGTCCTGGAGCGCCTCAACTCCGCGATCCTCGACGAAGGCGCCCGCAGCCGCTTCCTCACCCTCCTCTACGGCGAGATGCGCCCCCAGGAGGACGGCAGCGCGGAACTGAAGGTCGTCTGCGCCGGCCACCCGCTCCCGCTGCGCCTGCGCCAGGACGGCACGGTCGAACCGGCCGCGGAACCCCAGCCGCTCCTGGGTGTCATCGAGGACCTGGAGCTCTACGAGCAGACCGTCACCCTCGACCCGGGCGATGTCCTCCTATGCGTCACGGACGGCGTCACCGAACGCCGCGAGGGCGCCCGCATGCTCGGCGACGACGGCCTCGCCGACGTCCTCACGACCTGCACGGGCCTGACGGCCGGCGCCGTCGCGGCGCGCATCATGCGAGCGGTGGAGCGCTTCGCGTCGGATGCTCCGTCGGACGATATGGCGATCCTGGCCATGCGCGTCCCGGGTCTTCAGAAGGACTAGGAGAACGCGAAAGGCCCCACCCGTGAGGGTGGGGCCTTTTTGCTGGAGCCCCCAAGCGGAATCGAACCGCTGACCTTCTCCTTACCATGGAGACGCTCTACCGACTGAGCTATAGGGGCCTGTTGCTTGCGAGGTCTCCCCCGCGGCAACGGAATAGATCATACCCCGAACAGAGCCGTGCTCCCAACCACGTCAGAAGGCGGGCTGCAGAAGTCCTCCGAGGGCATTGCAGGCGGACACGACGCGCTGCATGTCGCGCTTGGTCAGCGACGCGTCCACGGGCAGCGCCAGCGTCTCGTCGGAGGCCCGTTCGGTCTCCGGCAGTGCAACGCACCGCCGGAATTCGGGCAGCCGGTGCACGGGCGTCTTCACCGGCACCCGGCACTCAACTCCCTTGGCCCGCACGGCCCGCGCGAAGGCATCCCGATCGGGTCGCCCATTGCCGGGAATCCGCACGACGTACTGCAGATAGGTGTGCCCGTCGCCGTCCTCCGGCGCCCGGACACCCCTCAACTTGGCGTGGAGATAAGCCGCACGCTCCCGGCGCTGGGCTATTTCGTCGTACGGCGCCTCGGACTCCCCCTGTTCCAGAACGAGCAGGCCGTGCCGCTGTCCGAGCGCGTGCAGCCGCGGGATGTCGGCGAGTCGCCCGAAGCGGTGTACGGCGACCACGGCCGCGGTCCGCGGAGTCACCGCCGCTTCCACGGCAGCGGCGTCGAGGCAGTAAGTGGCGGGGTCTATGTCGGCGAACACCGGAAGAGCCCCGGCCTTGGCCACGGCCTCGGCGACCTCGACGTTCCCGAAGGCCGGCACCACGACCTCGTCACCGAGTCCGACACCGGCGGCCCTGAGCATTGCAGCAGTACCCATGCTGTGGATGCTGCTCGCACAACGTGAACTTCAAGTGACGCGCAACAAAAAAGGGTTGGACCCGAAACCGAAGTTCCGGGTCCAACCCTTTCAATGATTGTTCGGCGGCGTCCTACTCTCCCACAGGGTCCCCCCTGCAGTACCATCGGCGCTGTAAGGCTTAGCTTCCGGGTTCGGAATGTAACCGGGC
>NZ_JBEOXI010000071.1:0-32637 GCF_040296465.1 Streptomyces sp. NPDC002130 | reverse complement strand
CGGGCCCAACCGCGACAGGCCCCGCCCGCACGATCGCGGACGGGGCCTGTCGCAGGGGTCAGAACCGGGGCTGGGGGGACTGCGCCTGGACGAGTTCCTCCGCCTCCGCCTGCGTCTCCACGGACGGCGGGGAGCCGGCCAGGGGCTGGTTGGCGGTCTCGCGCATGCACAGCACGGCGATCACACCGATGGCCGCGGCGCCCATGGCGTAGTACGCCGGCATCAGCGTCGAGCCGAAGGTGCCGATCAGAGCGGTGATCACCAGCGGAGTCGTACCACCGAAGATGGAGGTCGCCAGGTTGTAGGCCACCGAGAGCGAGCCGTAGCGCACCTGCGTGGGGAAGATGGCCGGGAGCGCCGCCGACATGGTGCCGAGCATCGCGACCAGGGAGAGCCCCATCAGCAGCAGCCCCAGGGTGATGAGGACGACGCTGCCCTGCCGGATGAGCAGGAACGACGGCAGGGAGAGGAACAGGAATCCGAGCATCCCCGCCATCAGCAGCGGCTTGCGCCCGAAGCGGTCCGAGAGCCGCCCCACCTGGTTGATCACGCACATCTGCAGCACCATCACGACGAGCAGGATCAACAGCCCGTGGTTGGTGCCGTAACCCAGCTCCTCGGACAGGTAGGTCGGCATGTACGACAGCAGCATGTAGTCCGTGATGTTGTACGCCGCGACCAGCGCGAGGCACAGCAGCAGCGGCCGCCAGTACCGGGTGAAGATCTTGCCGAGGTCGGCGGCCGCCGAGGTCTCCACGGCGTCGGCCGCCTCGCTCGCCTTGGCCTGGCCGCCCTCCAGCTTCTGGAAGGCGGGCGTCTCGTCCAGCTTGAGCCGCAGGTAGAGGCCGATGAGGCCGAGCGGGGCCGCCACCAGGAACGGCACGCGCCAGCCCCACGACAGCATCTGGTCGTCGCTGAGGAGCATCTGCAGGACGACGACGAGACCGGAGGCCCCGACGTAGCCGGCGAGCGTGCCGAGCTCCAGGAAGCTGCCGAAGAAGCCGCGCCGCTTGTCGGGCGCGTACTCCGCGATGAACGTGGAGGCACCCCCGTACTCACCGCCGGTCGAGAAGCCCTGCACCAGCCGGAAGAAGATCAGCAGGGCCGGGGCCCACAGACCGATCGCCGCGTGCGAGGGGACCAGGCCGATCGCGAAGGTCCCCACCGCCATCATGATCATGGTGAGGGAGAGGATGCGCTTGCGCCCGACCTTGTCCCCGAGCGGCCCGAAGACCATGCCGCCGAGCGGACGCACCAGGAAGGCCACCGCGAACGTCGCGAAGGAACCGAGCAGTTGGGCGGTGTCGTTGGTGGACGGGAAGAAGACCCGCCCGATGGTCGACGCCAGATAGCTGTAGATGCCGAAGTCGTACCACTCCATCGCGTTGCCGAGAGCGGCGGCCTTGGTGGCGCGCTTGACCGCCGCATCGTCGGTCACCGTGATGTCGCTGCGGCGCAGCTTCGGGTTGCGTCGCTTCTCGATCGCCCGGAACAGCACCCGGTGCCGTCTCACCGCCGCGGGATCCACCGACTCGTCGTTGTCGGTCTCCGCCATCACGTGGTTCCTTTCGCCGTTCGCATTCCCAAACACCACGCCTGCACAGATCTCGCGCGCTCAAACAGACCCCTTCGCGCGGCGTCCGTTTGATCACGGAAAGGCACGGGTGCTCGGGAGGCGGGTCGCCGCGCCGTCCGGGAGGATCTCCGGGACGGGAGTGTGCCCGTGCCCCGGCGGGGGAACTTGAGTCGCCGGGTGCGTTCCTGGTGAGAGGAGCCCAAGTGACGGCGTCAGCGGCGGGCGGCGACCAGGGTGCGCGGGAGGGCGGGTACGAGCCCGACCCGAAACGGTGGCGGGCCCTGTGGGTCACACTCGTGGCCGGCTTCATGAGCCTGCTGGACGTGTCGATCGTGGCCGTCGCCCTGCCCACGATCCAGCAGCAGCTGCACGCCTCCGCGGCCGAGGTCCAGTGGGTGGTGTCCGGCTACGCCCTCTCCTTCGGCCTCGCCCTCGTCACCGCGGGCCGCCTCGGCGACGCCCTGGGCCGGCGTCGTATCTTCCTCGTCGCCCTCAGCGGCTTCGTGCTCTTCAGCGCGGCCTGCGGAGCGGCCCCGAACATCACCCTGCTGGTGGTGGCCAGGCTCGCCCAGGGCCTGGCGGCCGGTTTCATGGCCCCGCAGAACTCCGCGCTCATCCAGCAGATGTTCCGGGGCGGCGAACGCGGCCGGGCCTTCGGCTTCTTCGGCGCCACCGTCGGCATCTCCTCCGCAGTCGGCCCCCTCACCGGCGGCCTGATCCTCGCCCTGGCCGAAGGCGCCCAGGGCTGGCGTTGGATCTTCTACGTCAACGTCCCCATCGGCATCCTCGCGGTCCTCCTCGGCCGTCGCCTGCTGCCCCGCACCCGGCGCTCCGGCCGGGAACACGTCGACCTGCCCGGTGTCCTGCTGCTGGGTCTCGGCGTCCTCGCGCTCATGTACCCGCTGGTCCAGGCGGAGACCGGCGGCCTCGCCCGGCTGTGGTGGATGTTCCTCGCCGGTGCCGGGCTGCTCTTCGCCTTCACCCGGTGGCAGCGTCGGCTGCTGGACCGCGGGACCCAGCCGCTGCTCGATCCGCGCCTGTTCACCACCGTGCGCGGCTATGCCGTCGGCGCGGGCGTCGGCACGCTCTACTTCATCGGCTTCAGCGGCGTCTGGCTGGTCTTCGCCCTCTTCTACCAGCACGGCCTGGGCTTCTCCCCGCTCGAGTCGGGCCTCGCGGTGACCCCCTTCGCCCTCGGCTCGGCCCTCGCGGCCGGGGTGTCCGGGCGGCTGGTGGACCGGCTCGGCCGGCTGCTCACCGTGGGCGGACTCACGGGCGTGATCCTCGGGCTGGGCGGCACCGCACTGCTGCTGCGCTTCGCGCCCCTCGACATCGCGCCCTGGATCGCCGCCCCGGTCCTGTTCCTCGGTGGCGTGGGCGGCGGGTGCGTGATCTCTCCCAACATCACCATGACGCTTCGGGACGTACCCGTGCACATGGCGGGAGCGGCGGGCGGCGCCCTGCAGACCGGGCAGCGCCTCGGTGCCGCCGTGGGCACCGCCGCCCTGCCCGGTCTCTACTACCTGGTCCTCGGCAGCAGGAGCGACGACTACCGCGGTGCCCTGTTCCTGGCGATGGTCGCGGGGCTCGTCGGCATGGCCACGTCCCTGGCCCTCGCGGCCTACGACTGGCGGCGCGACCGACGGACCCCGCAGCCGCACCGCCCCTGCCCCGACGATGTCGCCCACACTCCCGTGCACGCCCGGCAGACCTGAGCCTCACGCCCTCACGAGACCTGCGGCTGCGGCTCCTGCCGGGCGGGCGGGTCGGCGTCCAGATCGCCGCGCAGCGCGCCGAGGGCGAAGGCCGTCATGGACGCCAGGATCAGCACCGCGAGCGGCCCCCAGATCGCCGGAAGGGCCCACAGCGGCCAGTCGTTGGCCGCCTGCGCCCAGAGCGTCAGGATCGCCGTACCGCCCAGGCCGACGCCGTGCCACCGCACCATCTTCGCCGCCGTCACATGACGCTCGTCGCCCCGCGCGAAGAGCGGCCACACCCCGCCCACCAGGGCCGCCAGACCGAACGAGACGCAGGCCAGCGCACCGCCCAGCCGGTCCTCCGGCCAACCCACCGGCCCGTCGGACGTCTGCTGCCGCCGGCCCTCGGCGTCCCGCACCTCGACGACCCGACCGTGCCAGATCACACCGACGACCTTCTCGTCCGGCTCCATCTCGGACATCACGGGCTCGGTGCGCAGGAACGCCACCTCCCACGGCTCACCGGACGGCAGCACCAGCTCCGCCTTTGGAGACTCGCTCCGCTTGCCGCGGTTCAGGGCGGCGCTCCGTACGGTGAACTCCTGCTCCCACACGCACCCCGACGCCTTCACGGGAGCAGCGGCGCACCCCGGCGCGCCGCGGTACTCCCGCTCCCGCTCCAGCGCCCCGCGGACCTCGAGGGCCGACGCCACTCCGACGCCCAGTGCCACGACAGCGAGCAGCACCCACAGCACGGACCGCATGACTCCGTCCCCCGACGACCCCACCGCGCGTCATCCTCCTCCGTACGGACGATCCCCGGAGCATTGGACCACGCTCAGGCGCCGTCGTGGACCCGCCTGCCCTCGACGAAGGTCTCCAGGACGCGGGTGTCGGCGATCTCCTCGGGCGGACCCGCGAACGGATCGCGGTCGAGGACGACCAGGTCGGCCGCCTTGCCGACGGTGATGCTGCCGGTGCTGTCGTCGAGGTGGTTCACATGGGCGCTGCCCGCGGTGTAGGCGGCGATGGCGGTGCCCAGGTCGAGGCGCTGCTCCGGGAAGAAGGCCGGCGTGCCCCCGGGCGCCTCGGGGGAGACCCGGTTGACGGCGACATGGATGGCCTGGAGCGGGTCGGGGCTGCTGACGGGCCAGTCGCTGCCCGCGGTGAGCGTCGCACCGGCCCGCAGCAGATCCCCGAAGGGGTACTGCCACGCACCGCGCTCCGCCCCCAGGAAGGGCAGGGTCAGTTCGTCCATCTGCGGTTCGTGGGCGGCCCACAGCATCTGCAGGTTGGCGCTCGCGCCCAGCGCGCGGAAGCGGGGCAGGTCGTCGGGGTGGACGACCTGGAGGTGCGCCAGGTGGTGGCGCGTGTCGCGGTTGCCGTTGGCGACCCGGGCGGCCTCCACGGCGTCGAGCGCCTCCCGCACCGCGCGGTCGCCGAGCGCGTGGAAGTGGACCTGGAAGCCGTACGCGTCCAGCTCGGTGACGTACTTCCGCAGCTCACCCGGCTCGACGAAACTGATGCCGCTGTTGTCCGAGGTGCAGCCGCAGCCGGTCAGGTAGGGCGACAGCATCGCGGCGGTGTGGTTCTCGGCGATGCCGTCCTGCATGATCTTCACGGTGCCGGCCTGGAACCGGTCCCGGCTCAACTCCTCCCGCCGGGCCAGAAGTTCGCCGATCTGCTCGGCGCCCCGCTCGCGGTCCCACCACAGGGCTCCGACGACCCGAGCGGTGAGCAGACCCCGGTCCAGGGCCGTCAGATAGGCCGGGGCCGGGTCGGTCAGGTTGGCGTACGTGCCGACGATCGCGTCCTGCCAGGCGGTGACGCCGTGGGAGTGCAGCACTGCCTGGGCCCGGAGCAGGCCGGCGAGCTGCTCCTCCGGCGTGGGGTCCGGCACCAGCCGGCCCACCAGGTGGACGGCGCCCTCCTGGAGCATCCCGGTGGGGTTGCCCCCGGCGTCGCGCTCGATCCGGCCGTCGACGGGGTCGGGGGTCCGGGCGTCGATGCCCGCGCGCTCCAGGGCCCGGCTGTTGACCCAGGCACCGTGGTGGTCGCGGTTGGGCAGGAAGACGGGGCGGTCCGGGACGATCGCGTCGAGGGCGGCGGCCGTGGGGGAGCCGCCGGGGAACGCCTCCAGGGACCAGCCGCCCCCGGTGATCCACTCGACGTCCGGGTGCTCCCGCGCGTACGCCGCGATCCTGCGCAGGTAAGCGTCCGCGTCGGTGGTGTCGCCGAGGTGGCACAGGCCGAGTTCGAGGCCCGCGCCCATCGGATGGACGTGGGCGTCCTGGAAGCCGGGCAGCAGCAGTTTCCCGGCGAGGTCGACGACCTCGGTGCGCGGCCCGATCAGCTCGCGCACCTCGTCGTGGCCGACGGCGACGATCCGCCCGCCGCGCACGGCCACCGAGGTGGCGCGGCTGCGGGCCGGGTCGACGGTGTGCACGGGGCCGCCGGTGAGGACGAGGTCGGCGGATCCCGGGGCAGGGGGGTGCGACATGGGGGTGAGCTCCATGGAGGTCAGACCGCCGTGCGGTCCATCGGCAGGGTGAGGGCTTCGGCATCGGTGCCGCGCCCGGTGGTGAAGTAGGGCGAGCGCCGGACGTACTTGGCGACGGCGGCCATGCAGAGGCCGGCGAGCACGATCACGGCGGGCAGCGAGAACATGAACCACCCGTTGTCCGGGCTCAGTTCGAAGTGGTCGCTCATGGTGAGGTACGAGTACCCGAGGTAGCCGCCCAGGCCCAGCAGCACCAGCCCGGACACGGCGGGCACGCCGACGGCGAGCAGCGCCTCGCGCGCTCCCTCGTGCCGTGCGGAGCGGAACCGCACGGCGCAGGCGAGCGCGGTGAGGCCGTAGTAGAGGGCCACGATCAGGCCGATCGCGTTGACGGCGGCCAGCAGCATGTCGCTCAGCTTGGGGATCGCGAAGGCGAGCACGGCGATCACCGCGGCGACGGACATCACGACTGCCGTTCCCGCGGCGGGTGTGCCGTAGCGCGGGTGGACCCGGGTCCACAGCGGACCCATGGTGCGGTCGCGGCCCATGGCGAGCAGGCCCCGCGCGGTGGGGATCAGCGTGGCCTGCACGGAGGCGACGGCGGAGAACATCAGGGCGACCAGGGGCAGGGTGGCCCACGGCTCGGCGGCCAGCTTCTGCCCGAGGTAGGGCAGGGCCTGCGGGCCGTTGCGGACGAGCTCGGCCAGGCTCATCTCCCGCTGGAAGGCCACCGAGGCGAAGAGGAACAGGCCGAGCATCGCGAACAGGGCGATGAGCCCGCCGCGAGCCGAGTCGCCCGGGTTTTTGGTCTCCTCGTTGACGCTGAACGCCGCGTCCCAGCCCCAGAAGAAGAACACCGCCAGGACCATGCCCTGGGCGAAGCGGGTGCCGCTGGAGATCTCGAACGGGTTGAACCAGGACAGGGAGACGGCGTGGTCACCGGTGACCAGGGCCCAGCCGCAGAAGCCGAGCAGCACCGCGTATTCGAACACCAGCAGGGCGAACTGGAACCGGGTCGCGCCCCGGACTCCGGTGACGGCCAGGACGGTGAGGGCGAGCAGGATCACCAGCCCGACCGCCGTGCAGACGCCCGTGGACGTCGGATCGAGGGCGATGCCGGCCAGGCTGCGCAGACCGGCCTTGTTGGCGAAGGCCAGCACGACCGAGCCCATGATCGCGCTCGTGTAGGCGCAGAAGATGACCGAGCCGACCAGCGTGACCCAGCCGGTCAGGAAGCCGGGCCAGGGGCCGAGGGATCTGCCGACCCAGGTGTAGCCGTTGCCGCAGTTGGGTTCGGAGCGGTTGAGCCGGGCGTAGGCGAGGGCGATGCCCAGCACCGGCAGGAACGCCAGCAGCAGGAGCGCGGGTGCCTGGAGGCCCACGATCGTGGCGATCGTGCCCATGCCGATGGCGATGCTGGTGGTGGCCGCGGTGCTGGACGCGGCGATGGCGACGCCGTCGACCACGCCGAGGGAACGGCGCAGCGCGGGGCGGGACGAGGGCGGTGCGGACGACATGAAGGGCTCCTCGGGGGGACGGGGTGGGAAGAGCCGCGCGGGACTGTGATGGAACAGCCGGGGGCCACATTGGGTCAACCCTGTTGACGTAAGGCGGCGAGGGTCGTTCACTGCGGTAAGCGAGGAACCGCCGGCGAGCACGAAGCGGTCGGAGTGCGGGACCGCCGGTGCGCGAGGCCGGTCTGCGAGCCGCCGGTGTGCGAGACCGCCGGTGCGCAAGCCGTCGGTGTGCGAAGCCGTCGGACCGTCGGCGCGTCCGGCCCTCGATGCGTGCGAACCGTTGATCCGCGAGACCGCCGGTGTGCCACACCGCCGCCGCGCGAGGAGAGGAGTGCCGGTCATGACCACCCGTGTCCCGCAGGAACGCCGTCGTCGGAGACCGACCCGTTCGGGGGTCCTGCTGTCGGAGGACCTGATCGTGCAGACCGCGTTGCGGCTCATCGGCGAGCACGGACCCGAGGCGCTGAGCGTGCGCCGGCTCGGCGCGGCCCTGGGCTGCGACCCGACCGCGCTGTACCGCTACTTCCAGGGCACCGACGACCTGGTGCTCGCCATCGCCGACCGGATCATCGGTGATGCCATGGCCGGCTTCACCCCGGGAGACGACTGGGTGGCGTCGCTGCGCGAGATGGCCCTCAGGGTCCGTGCGGGATACCTCGCGCATCCACGCGCGGCGGCCATGGCGGCCCATCGCGTGACCCGGCGCCGGAACGAGATCCGTGCCGTGGAGACCGGGATCGGCCTGCTGCTCACCGCGGGCTTCCCGTCGGCCGACGCCGCACGGCTCTACCTGGCCTTCATCGACACCGTGCTGAGCCAAGCCGCCGCGGAGGCGGCGTTCCAGGCCCTCCCTCCGCAGCAGCGCGAGGCCGACCGCCGGTCGTGGCGTGACGTCTACCAGGACCTCGATCCGGTTGCGTACCCGGCCCTGACCGCGGTGCGCCCGGAGCTGCCCGCCATGGCGGACAGCTCCTTCGAGCAGGCGGTGGACCTCCTGCTGGAGGCCCTGGCGGCCCGGGCACGGGCCCTGGGACGACAGTGAGCGAGCCTGCGCTACAGCACCTCGGCCCGCCCGGAGGTGTCGTCGAGGAAGCCGCCCGACTGGTGCTGCCACAGCTTCGCGTAGGCACCCTCGATCGCGAGCAGCTCCTGGTGGGTGCCCTGCTCGACGATCCGGCCGCGGTCGAGGACGACCAGCTGGTCCATGCCCGCGACCGTGCTCAGCCGGTGCGCCACCACGAGCGCGGTCCGTCCGTCCATGAGCCGCCACAGCGCCTCCTGGACCAGCAGTTCGCTTTCCGAGTCCAGGGCACTGGTCGCCTCGTCGAGCAGCAGGATCGGCGCGTCCCGCAGGACCGCCCGCGCGAGGGCGACCCGCTGGCGCTGACCGCCGGACAGCTTGACGCCCCGCTCGCCCACCATGGTGTCGAAGCCGTTGGGCAGCGCGTCGGCGAACTCCGTGACATGGGCCGCCTCGGCCGCCCGGAGGATCTCGGCGTCGGTGGCGTCCGGCCGGGCGAAGGCGATGTTGTCCCGCAGGCTGCGGTGGAACATCGCCGGGTCCTGCGGCACGTACGCGATCCGCCCGCGCAGATCGGCCTGGCGCACCCGGCTGATGTCCTGGCCGCCGATCAGGATGCGGCCGCCGTCGATGTCGGTCATCCGCAGCAGCAGCCGGGTGAGCGAGGTCTTGCCGCCGCCCGACCGGCCCACGAGGCCGATCTTCGCCCCGCTCGGCACGGCCAGGTCGAGTCCCTCGAACAGCGGCCGGCCGCCCCGGTGGGCGAAGGTCACCTTCTCGAAGCGGACGTCGGCGGCCCGGGCCCGCAGCGGCTCCGGGTCCGGTGGGTCGAGCACGGTCGGCGGCGTCAGCAGCAGCTCGGTGAACTGCGCGGCCTCCGTCATCGAGCTCTCCAGCCGGCGGTATATCTGGTTGAACTCGAACATGATCCGCGTCGCGTTGTTGTAGTAGGCGAAGGCGACCACGACCGCCTCCACCCCGTGCGCGCCGCCGCCCAGCGTCACCGCGAGGAGCAGGCCCATCGCGTTGGTCAGCACGGACATCGGCGCGACCACCGTGTCGATGCGCAGATTGCCGTAGTCCCACGACCGCATGGTGAGCCGGCGGGACGTCGCGACCCGGGACCGGTGCTCGGCGGCCTCGCGCCCCTCCGCGGCGAACGCCCGCACCGTGTCCATGTTCATCAGGCTGTCGGCGACATGACCCGACACCCGGGCGATCGCCTCCTCACGCTGGTCCACGAGCGCCTGACGGCGCCGCACGAGCGGCACGACCAGCACCGCCGTCAGCGCGATCATCACCAGCAGGCCGACGACGAGCAGCGGTTCGTAGCGCCACAGCACCACCGCCCCGAACACCAGCGGCACGAAACTCCCCACGACCTGGAAGGTCAGCGTGTCGACGAACTGCTCGAACCGGGAGGCGAAGCTGAGGACCCGCTTGGTCAGCGAACCGGCGAAGTTGTCGTGGAAGAACGCGGCGTCCTTGGCGAACAGTTCGTCCATCCCGATCACGTACAGGTGCTCGATGCCCAGGGCGTCGAGACGGGTGAGGCAGTGCAGCGCGACGCGCCACAGTGCCTCCGCGGCCAGCAGGACACCCGCGAAGCCGAGCACGTACGGCAGTGTCGAGCCGGCCGTGAGGTCCTTGTTCCCGGCGATGTCGGCGACGAGCTTGGCGACGATCAGCGGCGCGACGTAGTTGATGCCGATGTTGCCCAGCGCCGAGAGCAGCATCGCGGGTGCCGTCCACCGGCGCAGCCGGGACAACTCCCTTCCGTAGTAGCGCAGTGCGAGAAGCACCGAGCGCTTGCCCGGTAAAGCCCTGTGTGTTTCCGGCGTTTCCATCCCACCCCTGTGTCGTTCTGTGGCCGCCCGCCACGCCGCGCGTGCGGGCAGGGGCCATCGCCGCAACGGATGTGTGAGGTTTCGGGTCGAGTCCGGAAGTGTCCCGCGATGCCGGCCGCGCAGTCCAAGCGTTTTCCGGCCGGGCGGAGGTGTGCGGGGAGCGCCAGGAGGCGCGGCGGCCGGGTGACCGTACGCCGGGGTGAGGCCGCGGAGCCCTCCGGGGTGTGGGTGAGCGACTGGGACGGGTCCCGGACCGCCGGGCTCCCGCGAGGCCGGTGCGGTCAGTCGGTGATGGCGCCGACGATGAGCGCCTGGAGCTGGGCGGCCGTGTGGTCCAGCGGTTGCGTACTGCGCTTGGCGCGGCACATGGCCACGGTTCCCTCGACCGCCGCGACGACCAGTGTCGCGAGCTGGGCCGCCTGCTCGGGCTCGACGCCGTGTTCGCGCAGTGAGCCGGCCAGCAGACCCTCCCACTCGTCGAACACATCGGCGGCCGCCGCCAGGGCGGTGGGCGTCTCGTCGGCCGGGGGTTCCTCGATCGAGACGGCGAGGACCGGGCAGCCCGCCCGGAAGTCGCTGTCCACGACGATCGACCGCCACAGGGCGAGGAAGGCCCGCAGTCCGGCGACCGGCCCCGCCTCCAGCTCCTTGCGCAGGCTGCGGGCGGCCCAGGCTCCCGTGAAGCGCACCGCCTCGGTGGCCAGTTGCTGCTTGCCCTCGGGGAAGTAGTGGTACGTCGAGCCCAGCGGCGCCCGGGCGTGCTTGGCCGTCTCGCGGATGCTCGTCGCGTTCAGACCGCGTCGGCTGATCATGTCGGCCGCACCGGCCACGATCCGCTCACGCGCCGTCGGACTTGGCTTGGTCACGTGCACGTTCCCTTCCGGCCCCGCTGGCCATAACAGTCGTCATAGTCTAGCGTGGCCGTGCTTTATAACGACTGTCATAAAGCCGCGTCGCCCGACGTTCGACGCGGCGAAGGAGAGGAAGGTCCGCCATGCCGATGATCCGGCTCACCGCTCCCGCCGGTGCCCTGACCGAGCAGGGCCGAGGCAGCGTCCAGCGCGACCTCGCCGCGACGCTGCTGCGCTGGGAGGGCGCACCCGACACGGCGTTCTTCCGCGCGCAGGCGTGGAGCTGCCTCGTCGAACTGCCCGAAGGCGCCCAGACGACCGCCGAGGACGACTCGCCCCGCTTCCTGGTGGAGGTCACCGTCCCGCAGGGCGCCCTGTCCGAGCGCCGCACGGCGGGCCTGGTCGAGGAGGCGACGAAGACCGTCCTGGCAGCCGCCGGACTCACCCCGGACGACGCCCTGCGCGTGTGGGTCCTGGTGCACGAACAGCCCGACGGCACCTGGGGCGCGGGCGGCTCCGTCATCCGCCACGCCGATCTGGTGGCCCTGGCGAAGGGGCAGCGGGCCGATGCGTGAACTGACCTACGTCGGCCGGCGCACCGTCGAGTGGCGCGAGGTGCCCGACCCGAAACTCCGGTCCGACGGCGAGGCGGTCGTGGCCCCGGTCGCCGCCACCTCGTGTGACGTGGACTCCGCCATCCTGGCTGGTCATGGGTTCATGGAGCCGCCCTTCGCCCTCGGCCACGAGTGCGTCGCCCGGGTCGTCGAGACCGGCGACGCCGTCACCGCCGTGGCCCCCGGCGATCTCGTCGTCGTCCCCTGGTCCATCAACTGCGGCACCTGCGACCGCTGCCGGGCCGGACTGACCGCGCACTGCACCACCGTGCCCTACATGGCCATGTACGGCGCGCCCATCGGCGGCAGCTGGGGCGGGCTCTTCTCCGACCTGGTCCGCGTGCCCTACGCCGACGCCATGCTGGTGCCGCTCCCCACCGGCCTCGACCCGGTCGCCCTGGCCTCCGCCGGCGACAACTGGTCCCTGGCCTGGCGCCTGGTCGCCCCGCACCTCACGGCGCGCCCCGGAGCCAGGGTCCTGGTCGTCGCCCGCGGCAGCATCGGCCTCTACGTCTGCGACATAGCCCGCGCGCTCGGCGCCTCCGACGTCCTCTACGTCGACCCCGACCCCGAACACCGGGCCCTCGCCCGGGCCTTCGGCGCCACCACCGCCGAAACCCTGGAGCCACTGCCGCAGAGCTACGACATCGCCGTCGAGGCGACCGGCCGTGTCGACCAGCTCGGCCTCGCCGTCAAGTGCCTGACGCCCGAGGGAATATGCGAGAGCGCGGGCAACCACTTCCGCGCCGGCGAGCTGCCCCTGCTCGACATGTACCTCACCGGCGTCACCCTGCGCGTCGCCCGCGACAGCGTGCGCGCCCACATCCCCGACGCCCTGGCGCTCGCCGCCTCCGGCACGGTCGCCCCCGGGAAGGTGGTGTCCCACGTCATCGACTGGGAGGACCTGCCGGCCGCGCTGCCGGAGAAGCACCTCAAGCCGGTGTTCGTCCGGCCCGGACTCCGGCGGGAGTCATGACGCGGCGCTGGAGTCCGGGCGCAGTGTGAAGACCTGGTCGAGGCCGACGAGGGTGAGGACGCGCAGCAGGTTCGCCGGTACGGCGGCCAGGGCGATGTCGGCGTCGGCGGCCAGGGCGTGCTGGCGGGCGGCGAGCAGGGCGGTGATGCCCGAGGAGTCGCAGAACGCGAGGCCCGACAGGTCCAGGACCAGGCACTGCCCCGACGACAGGGGGAGATGGCCGAGCCGGCCGCGCAGGACGGGGGCCTGGTCGAAGTCCAGGTCGCCGGCCACGTACAGAACGGGTCCCGAGGCGGTGTCGAGCTGTGTGACGGTGAGCGGGTTCATGAGGTGTGACTCGTTGCCGGGGCTGTGACGGAAGGGGTGGCGGGAACGCCGAGGGCGAGCAGGGCGGTGTCGTCGTCAAGACCGTCGCCGAAGCTCTCGAGCAGTCCGGTGAGGGCGGTGATCACCTCGTGCGGTGCGGCGGGAGCGTGATCGGTGGCGAAGGCGTGCAGGGCGTCCTCGCCGTACAGGTCGTCGCGGGCGGGGCCGACGCGGGCCTCGGTGAGGCCGTCGGTGTACAGCACGAGCGTGTCACCGGGCGCCAGGACGGTCTCGGCCGTGCCGATCGGCGCGCCGGGGACGACGCCGATGAGCAGGCCGCCGGGGGTGGGCAGGAACTCGGCCCGGCCGTCCGCCCGCAGGACGAGTGCCGGCGGGTGGCCGCCGGAGGCGAGGCGCACCACGGCGCCCCCGTGTTCGCCGCCCGGCTCGACCGTCCCGAAGATGCAGGTGCAGTACCGCGGGTTTCCGTCGCCGGTGTACCGCTCGTGCAGAACGGCGTTCAGCGTGCTCAGCGCCGAGGCCGGATCCGGGTCGTGGTGGGCGGCGGCACGCAGGGTGTAGCGGGTCAGCGAGGTGAGGGACGCGGCCTCGGGGCCCTTGCCGCACACGTCGCCGAGGAAGAACGCCCACCGGCCTCCGGCCACGGGGAACAGGTCGTAGAAGTCGCCGCCCAGCTGGTCCGGGGACGCCGTGTGGTAGTGCACGGCCGTCTCCAGGCCCGGTACGGCCGGCAGCGAGTCCGGCACGAGGGAGCGCTGCAGGACGGCGAGGGCGTCGGCCAGCCTGGCCCGGTCGGCCTCGGCCTGGCGCCGGGCCTCGTCCGCCTCGGCGCGGGCCCGCTCGGCCTCCTGGCGGCGGCGCAGGAGCTCCTTCTCGTAGGCGCGGCGGTCCGAGGCGTCGAAGACGGTGATCCGGTTCAGCAGGGGCTCGCCCTCGGTGCCGTACTTGACCACCGCGGAGACCAGCACCGGAAGCCGACCGCCGTCCCGGCGCCGCATCTCCAGGGCGATGCCCCGCAGCTCGCCCTGCATGCGCAGCAGCGGAGCGAAGTGCGTCTCGTGGTACAGCTTCCCGCCGATGGTGAGCAGGTCCGCGAAGCGCCTGCGACCCGCCACGTCCGCACGGTCCAGGCCGAGCCAGTCCAGCAGCGTGGTGTTGATCTTGGCGATGGTGCCGTCCATCATCGTGGACAGGTAGCCGCAGGGGGCGGACTCGTACAGATTCTCCGCGCTGTCCTCCAGCAGCGCGGTGAACGCCGCGTCCGTGCTCGCCTCGTCGTCCCCCGTCCCGGTGGGCTCCGGCACGCCGCCCGTGCGACACATCACTTCACGGACTCCAGGAAGTCGAGGATCGCTTCCGTGGTGGCCTCCGGCGCGCTGAGCTGCGGGCAGTGGCCGGTGGCGTCGAGCGTGACCAGACGGGAGGCGGGGATCGCCGCGTGCACGTAGGCGCCGACCTCACGGGGCGCGATGGCGTCCTGCTCGCACTCCAGCACGAGCGTCGGCACGGACACGCCCTTCAGGTCCTCGCGGCTGTCGGTGAGGAAGGTCGTACGGGCGAAGACCCGGGCGATGTCGGGGTCGGTGGCGCAGAAGCTGTTCGTCAGTTCCTGGCCCAGCTCGGGCCGCTCGGGGTTGCCCATGATCACCGGGGCCATCGCCGACGACCAGCCCAGGTAGTTCGCCTCGAGGGAGGCGAGCAGCTCGTCGATGTCCTCCGTGCTGAAGCCGCCGCGGTAGCCCTCGTCGTCGATGTAGCAGGGCGAGGGGGTCACCATCACGAGCGCCCCGATCCGCTCCGGCGCGGCCTGCGCCGCCAGCACTCCGACCATGGCACTGACCGAGTGCCCCACGAACACCGCCTGCCGCAGGTCCAGCTCCTCGCAGACGTCTACGACGTCGGCGGCGTAACCCTGGAGCGAGGAGTACCGCTCCTCGCTCCACGCCGCGAGGTCCGAGCCGCCGGAGCCGACGTAGTCGAACAGCACCACCCGGTAGCGCTCGGCAAGCGCCGGTACCACCAGCCGCCACATGTTCTGGTCGCAGCCGAACCCATGGGCCAGGAGCAGCACCGGCGCGCCGTCGGGACCGATGACGTTGACGTTGTTCCTGCGGCGGATGTCCATGGCGGCCATGCTCCCACCCAGGCCGGAGCGGTTCGACGGCGGCCCTGCGAACAGCGGTTCCGCGACCGTGAAGTCAGCCCAGGTACAGCGGCACCCTGGAGGCCAGGTCCCCGAGCTCGGCCTGCTCCGCCCCGGTCGGCGCACGCCGCCCCGTGCCGATCACCAAGGCGTCCGCGTCGGGAAAGGAGGAAGGGAACGGGCCGCCCGCGATCTGCTCCAGCATCTCCCGGGACCGGGCGAGCCCCTCCGCGGGCGGCAGCTCCGCGCCCGGGAGGTGGGCGATCAGGTCGAGGTGATGCAGCGTCCACTCCATGACATAGGCGGAGAGGAAATCGCCCACGGTGAGGATCTCGTCACGGGTGCCGACCCGGCCGGAAGGATCGGCGAGCAGGGCCGCCCGCCCGGCGGCGGAACCGACGTCGTCCAGATGGAACTTCAGCAGGCCTGGATCCTCGTACGCGGCGGCCAGCCGGACGGTCAGCGCGTCGAGCGGGTCGTCACCGGTCGGCGGAGTGCCGGAGACGTCCCAGTACGTCAGCGCGTCACGGGTCGGTTCCCGGTCGGAGGGGGTGGCCAAGGTGATCAGGACGTCCTGGGCGTCGACGACCAGATGGCACACCAGGTCCCGCACCAGCCAGCCCGTACAGCCGGAGGGCCGCCCGAAGTCCTCGTCGGAGAGACCGGCCACCGCCGCGCGCAACGCCGCCCAGGTGCGGGAGAAGAGATCCACCTCGGCAACGTAGTGCGGTGCGGCGGCGTGGACAAGCGCATTCAGGGCATCTGGAACGTTGAGTAATCCGGCAGGTGCGGCGTATCACATGGCTTGCGATCCGAAGAGTGGTGAGCATGAGCGTCCTGCAGAATCCCGGAGTACCGCCCCCGGCCGACGGGGGCGCGGAGCGACTCGTGTCGCCGGTCGGTTCGCACACCGAGTGGGATCCGCTGGAGGAGATCATCGTCGGACGCCTGGAGGGCGCGACGATCCCCTCCGACCACGCGGTGGTGACCTGCAACGTGCCGCCGTGGGCCGGGCGGTTGCAGGGGATCGCGGCCGGCTTCCGGTATCCGCGGCTGCTCGTCGAGCAGGCACAGCAGGAGATCGACGCCTTCGTCGCCCTGCTGGAGTCCCTCGGCGTCACGGTCAGGCGACCGGACGCGGTCGACCACCGGCGCCGCTTCGGCACCCCCGACTGGACCTCACGCGGCTTCTGCAACACCTGCCCGCGCGACAGCATGCTCGTCATCGGCGACGAGATCATCGAGACACCGATGGCGTGGCCGTGCCGGTACTTCGAGACGCACTCCTACCGCCCCATCCTCAAGGACTACTTCCGGCGCGGCGCCCGCTGGACGGCGGCGCCCAGGCCACAGCTCACGGACGAGCTGTTCGATCCCGACTACCGCGTCCCCGGGCCGGGCGAGCCCATGCGGTACATCCTCACCGAGTTCGAACCCGTCTTCGACGCGGCGGACTTCGTCCGGGCGGGACGGGACCTGTTCGTCACCCGCAGCAACGTCACCAACGCGATGGGCATCGACTGGCTGCGCCGCCACCTCGGCCCGGAGTACCGCGTCCACGAGATCGAGAGCCGCTGCCGCACGCCCATGCACATCGACACGACGTTCGTCCTGCTCGCGCCCGGGAAGGTGCTGATCAACCCCGAGTACGTCGACGCCGGCCGCCTGCCGGAAATCCTCCGCTCCTGGGACGTCCTGGTCGCCCCCGAGCCCGACCCGATCGACGGCCGGCTGCTCAAGCTCACCTCGATGTGCGGCAAGTGGCTCAGCATGAACGTGCTCATGCTCGACGAGAAGCAGGTGATCGTCGAGCGGCACCACACCGGGATGCTGCGCGCGCTGGAGAAGTGGGGCTTCGAGCCGATCCCGTGCGACCTGCTGCACTACGCCCCCTTCGGCGGCTCGTTCCACTGCGCGACCCTCGACGTCCGGCGCCGCGGCTCGCTCCAGTCCTACTTCGACTGACCGTGCCGTTCCCCTCCCGGTGAGACAGGGCGCGACCACCCTCACCCTCCGGACGCCCCCAGCCGTCCGCCGACGAGAGCGGCGAGTTCCTCCGGCGTGCGCGGCCCCGGCTGAGCGTCGTCCAACCACCCCTGGGAGCGCAGCAGTTCGGCCGCCGCGGCGCCCCACGGCAGGCGCAGCCCCGCCTCGCTGAGGAGATCCGGGCGGGCCAGCACCGTGCCCGCCTGGCCGGTGCGGACACCGGACGGCGTGAGGAGCGCCGCGTCGTCGGCCCAGCGCAGGGCGAGATCGACGTCATGGGTGGCCATCACCACCGTGGTGCCCGCGGCACGGAGTCCGTCGAGGGTGGTGAGGAGCCGCTCCTGGCCGTCGGGGTCGAGTCCGGCCGTCGGCTCGTCCAGGACGAGGACGCGCGGCCGCATGGCGACCGCGCCCGCGATGGCCGTGCGTTTGCGCTGCCCGTAGGAGAGCAGATGGGTCGGCCGGTCGGCCAGGGCCGTGATGTCCAGGGCGGCGAGCGCCTCCGCCACCCGCGCGCGTACCTGCGTGTCGTCCAGGCCGAGGTTCAGCGGCCCGAACGACACGTCCTGCTCGACGGACGCCGCGAACAACTGGTCGTCCGGGTCCTGCACCACCAGCTGCACGGTGGTCCGCAGCCGGGTCAGCCCCTTGCGGTCGTACGCCACCGGCTGCCCCTCGACCGTCAGCCGCCCCTCGTGCGGCTTCAGGCCGCCGCTGAGCAGCCGCATCAGCGTGGTCTTGCCGCTGCCGTTGCGGCCGAGCAGCGCCAGCGCGCGCCCCTCGCGGATCTCGAAGTCGAGGCCGCTGAGCACGGCCGGGCCGTCCTCGTAGGCGAAGGACGCGCCCCGCAGGGCGACGAGGGCGGGCTCGCTCATGTCAGCGGCCTTTCCAGTACGAGGGTGAGAACGGCCAGCGCGACGAGCAGCGCGCAACTGGCCGCCGTGAAGCGGACGGAGACCCGGGCCTCGGGCACCAGGACCCGCAGGGTGCCGTCGTAGCCGCGCCCGGCGAGTCCGGCCTGGAGACGGCCGGCCCGGTCGAAGGCCCGGACGAACGCGGTGGCGCCGAGCCCGGCCAGGGAACGCCACTCCGCGGTCCGGCCGGCGTGCCCGAGCCGGGCCGCCTGGGCCTCCCGGATCCGCCGCATCGAGTCCAGCAGCAGGAAGCTCATCCGGTACGTCACCAGCGCGACGTCGACGACCGCCGCGGGGATCCCGGCCCGGACCAGCCGGGGCAGCAGGTCCGACATGGGCGTGGTGAAGGCGAACAGCAGCACGCCCAGGGAGGCCGCCGAGGTGCGCAGCAGCAACTCCCCGGCCCGCAGCGGCCCGTCGTCGGCGACGGAGACGAACCCCCCTGGCCCGCCCACCTGGACGAGCAGCGTGAGCGCGCCGGTCACGCAGAAGCCCAGCGGTACCCGGTAGGCCCGCCACAGCCGCCGCCCGGGCACACCGGCCGGACCCAGCAGCACGACCAGGGCCGTCAGGAGGACCAGGGCCGCGCCCGGCCAGGGCGGCAGGGAGATCGCGAGCACGGTGAGACCGAGCCCGAGCACGGCCTTGTCCACGGGATGGCGGCGGCGCCAGCGACTGCTGTGCGCCGCCGCGTCGATCGGCAGCACCCGGGCTCAGTCCCGTTCCGCCGCGGACTTCCCGGCGGCGCCGGTGGGCGCGCTGTCGGCCTCCCGCTCCAGCGCCCGCTGCTCGCCCTGCCGGCGTCCGCGGCGCAGACCGAAGTAGTAGGCGAGGACCCCGGCACCGAGGGCCGCCTGGAGGGCGAACAGCGCCGACTCGATCTCGCCGGACGGCGGCTCGTACAGCGGCGAGAACCACGGCTCGTAGTCCGGCTTCAGCTCGGTGATCGCCGTCTCGGCCTCGGCGTCGGCCCCCGTGAACGGCTCCTTCTTGTGGTCGCCGAGGCCCAGCGCCAAGGGCAGCACGGCCAGGGCGGCCACGGCGAACAGCAGCACCAGGTTGATCTTCGTGTTCCGGCTCATCGGGCCACCGCCTCGGTCTCCGTCTCGGTCCGCGCCTTCTTCTTGGCGAGGAGCACGCCCAGCCGGGTCAGTTCGCCCTTGCTGGACTGCACCAGCAGCCGCATCACGAGCACGGTCAGCAGGCCCTCGCTCACCGCGAGCGGGATCTGCGTGACGGCGAAGATGGAACCGAACTTGCCGAGCGCGCCCAGGAATCCGCTGCCCGGGTCGGGGAACGCGAGCGCCAGCTGCACGCTGGTGACGCAGTAGGTGGACAGGTCGGCGACGAACGCGCCGGAGAACACCGCCACCATCAGCGGCGCGTTGGAGCGCCGCAGCAGCTTGTAGACGGCGTATCCGGCCCAGGGTCCGACGATCGCCATGGAGAAGACGTTGGCGCCGAGCGTGGTCAGGCCGCCGTGCGCGAGCAGCAGCGCCTGGAAGAGCAGGGTGATGGTGCCCAGCACCGCCATGATGGGCGGCCGGAACAGGATGGCTCCCAGGCCCGTGCCGGTGGGGTGCGAACAACTGCCGGTGACGGACGGCAGTTTCAGGGCGGACAGGACGAACGTGAAGGCGCCGGAGGCACCGAGGAGCAGTGTGCTCTCGGGGTGCTCGCGCACTTCACGGGTGAGTGACCGGACCCCGTGGACGACGAACGGCGCCGACGCGACGCCCCAGGCGACCGCGTGCGCCGGAGGAAGGAAACCCTCGGCTATGTGCATGGCTCAGCAGACCCTCTCCAGCACCTCGTGGATGGTTGACGCGCCTTGGCCGGTCTCCTGGCTGACGGGTACCACCGCCCGGACTCCGCCTTCCCGGGTCACAAGGACCCAGTGGCCGCCCGTGAGGGCTGGAGCCGGACTTCCCGATTCACAGTGGCGAGGGCCGCACCGGCATCACACCGGATTTCCCGTTCACCAAGGCCTGGTGACAATAAGGCCGGGGTAAGGGCGATGACAAGCCACCCAAGGGGCGCGCGAGGGGGCGCCCGTTCGCACACCGGCGCATCCCCCGCCTGGTCCACACGCTCCGCGCAGGTTCCCGCCGCGCGACGTCCGGGCTGTGTCAGTCCTCGCCCCCGTCGTCCCCGCCGTCGTCGCCCTCCCCGTCTTCCCCGGCCTGGCGCGGCTTCTCCGGCTTCGGCTGCTCCGGGCCGCCGCCGACCGTTTCCTCCGTCGGAGTCGCGGTGTCCGGCGAGGGCGGGGGAGGAGTCGGGGAAGGGGGTGGCGTGGACGGAGTGACATCGGCCACGGTGCCGGTGGCGGGCGTGTCGGCTGCCCCCGGGCCGGCCGCGGGGGCCGCCGGGTCGGCCTGCGGATCGGAGGAGTCGGACCTGGCGGAATCGGTGGACGGCGTGGCGGCCGGGCTGCTCGCACTCGGGGAGGCGTCGGGTTCCGTGCCCTCCGCGGTCGTGTCGGGCGAGAACCAGCGCATGCCGATGAGCATCGCGGCGATGAACAGTGCCGCGGCGGCGGCCGTCGCCGCCAGCCTCGACCGGTTGCCGTGACCGCCGCGCCCGCGGGAGCGGCCCGCACGCCCCGCCTGGGCCGCCCGGGCGGCGGTGCGGTGGCCCGTGGTGGCGGGCAGCGCGTACGTGGTCGGGCTGCCGGTCTCGGCGGTCGCGGACGGTCCCGGCCCGGCGGGCATCGCCGTGGACGCGGTGCTCGGCCGCAGCGGCGGCGAGACCTCCGGCAGCGGCTCGGGCAGGCCCCGCCAGGCACCCCCGGCGAACCACTCGGCGGCCTGCCGGGCGGTGGGACGGTCCTCGGGCTGCTTGGCCAGCAGACCGAGGAGGTAGTTCTCGAACGCGGGCGGAAGTCCGGCGACACCGAGTTCGCGCGGCGGCACGGGAGCCGAGTCGAGGTGCTGGTGGAGCAGGGCGACGGCCGTGTCGGCCTGGAACGGCGGACGTCCGCTGAGGAGCTGGTAGAGCACGCAGCCCAGGGAGTACATGTCGGACGCGGGCCCCGCGGGCTTGCCCAGGGCCCGCTCGGGCGCGAGGTAGAGGCCGGTGCCGATGATCTGGCCGGTGGCGGTGAGCGCGGCGCCGGGGTCGTCGAGGAACCGCGCGATGCCGAAGTCCCCGATCTTCAGCGTGCCGCCCGCGTCCAGCAGCAGGTTGGCGGGTTTGACGTCCCGGTGCACGATGCCCTGCGCGTGCGCGGCGGCGAGCCCCGCGGACGCCTGCGCGGCGAGAAGGGCCACCCGCTCGGCGGGCAGCGCGCCGGAGCCGGTCAGCACCCCGGCGAGACTGTCGCCCTCGACCAGTTCCATCACCAGGTACAGCCGGTTGTCGTACTCGCCGAAGTCCAGCACACCGACCACGTTGGGGTGGTTGAGACGCCCGGCGGTCTGAGCCTCCAGACGGAACCGGGAGGCCGCCGTGGCGTCGGTGTCCTGGGGCAGCAGCAGCTTCAGGGCCACCGCTCTGGCGAGCGTCTCGTCGTACGCACGCCAGACCTCTCCCATTCCACCGCGCCCGATCTCCACATCCAGCCGGTAGCGGCCCGCTAGCAGCACTCGTCCTCGTCTCACGCATAGGGGAAGGTCATCGCCGCAGGCCGAACTCCCCGCTTGTGCACGGGGATTGATCGGGGGTGCCGCAGCCGACCCAGGATACTGGCGCGGCATGACCGCCGATCTCCGCAGCGGTGTCCCCGGAGGACCACGGCACGGAAAACCCGGGCGGAAGAGTCGCCCGCCGGGGTGACACTCCCGGCGCCCGGTTGCCGCGGAGGCCGGCAGCGTGTCAGGCCGCCGCGCCCGTCCCCTTCTCCCGGTGCGGCAACAGGGCCACCGCCAGGGCCGGTACGGCCGCCAGGAGCAGCCACGGCACGGCGGCCGGCAGGCCCAGGTCGAGCAGGAAGCCGGTGGCCGCGCTGCCGGCCAGGACGATCAGGCCCGAGACGGACGACAGCGCACCCATGTAGAGCCCGAGCCGGCCCTCCTCGGCGAGGTCGGGCACCCAGGCGCGGGCGGCGGGCACCACCAGCATCTGCCCCACGGTGAGCAAGATCACGAAGCCCGCGGCCGGGAGCAGCCCGGCGGTGCCCGTCCAGCCGGCGGGCCGGGCCGCGGCCACCACCGCGAAACCGGACGCGATCAGCAGCAGCCCCGCGGTCATGGAGCGGCGCAGATCCAGCCGGTCGCCCGCCCAGCGGGTCACCGGCAGCTGGGTGAACACCACCAGCACCGACGACAGCGCGAAGAGCCAGGACAACGGCGCCTGCGAGCCCGCCGCCCGCTGCACCTCGTCCGGCAGGGCCAGATACAGCTGGTTGTAGGCGAGCAGATAGGTGCCGTAGGCACAGCACAGGGCGAGGAAGCGGCGGTCGCGCAGCAGGGCGCGGACCCCGCCCCGCTCCCGGACGCGGATCCGGCCGGGGATGTGCTGCGGCATGAGCCACAGGTGCCCGGCGAGGACGAGCACGAAGACTCCGGCACCGGCCAGACACGCGGTGCGGAAGTCGACGGCGAGCAGCAGCGCGCCGAGCAACGGCCCGACGAACGCCCCCGCCTGGCCCGCCACGCTGAACAGGGCGAGGACCCGGGTGCGCGGGCCGTGCCCGTCCTCCTCCCACACGACCGCCTGGCGGGCCACCTCGGACTCCACGGCGGGGGAGAAGAGCGCTGCGGCGAAACCGATCACCAGCACCGCACCGATCACGGCCGCGCTCGTCTCCGCGAAGCCGAGCCACGCGAACCCGGCGATCCGCAGGCCACAGCCCGCCAGCACGACCGGCCGCACCCCGAACCGGTCGACGAGCCAGCCGCCGACCACGAACAGCCCCTGCTGGCTGAAGGTACGCAGCCCGAGCACGAACCCGACCAGCCACCCCGCCATGCCGATCGCGGTGCCGAGATGCTCGGCGAGGAACGGCAGGACGGCGTAGAAGCCGATGTTGAAGGCGAGCTGGGTGAGGATCAGCAACCGCAGCAGCGGCGACAGTTGCCTGATCAGCCGCCAGGTGCTGTCGCGGCTTCCGGCGTGGATCGTACGGGCGGCGGCCTTACGGGCCGGCACCCGGGAGACGGGGTCGGTCATCGTTCATCTGTCTGTGAGGCGGACACGGGCGTCAGGAGGGCGTCGGGGCGATCCGGGTGCCGTCGCGGGGCCGGCACGCCCTGCTCCAGGGGCGGCACGGCCGGGCTCGCCGGCCGTGTGCGCCGCCGGGGCAGCCGTACTCCACCCGCGGCTGTCACCGCGAGTGCCCCGAGCAGGGCGAGTACGGCGGCCGGGAAGAGGACGGCCCACGGGGCCCGTTCGGCGTAGGGCTGGTTCTCGGCGAGCAGCAGGCCCCACTCGGGGGAGGGCGGCTGGGCGCCCAGGCCGAGGAAGCCGAGCGCGGCGAGGCTCAGGGCGATGCCCGGGAGGCGGAGCAGGGCGTGCCGGGTGACCGGGGGCACGACGGCGGGCAGCAGTTCGTGCCACAGCAGGTACCAGCGGCTGGCGCCCAGCGCCCGGGTGGCGGTCAGATGGGTCGTCGCACGCTCCTGCAGCAGCAGGGCGGAGGTGTGCGCGGCGAGCGGGGACCATGCCACGACGGCCACGGCGAGCGCGGGCGTCCAGGGGCCGCTTCCGGCGATGCCGGTGACGAGCAGCCCGGCCAGTACGGGGGGTACGGCACTGAGGGTGTCGGCCAGCGGCCCGGACAGCCTCGGCAGCAGCCCCAGCAGCAGCCCGGCGACGAGGGCGGCGGCACTCACCGCGACGGCGGTGCCGAGGGTGGTCACCGCCCCGTGGGAGATCCGGGCGAGGACGTCCCGGCCGAGCGCGTCCGTTCCGAAGGGGTGCTCCGCCGAGGGGGCTTGGAGCCGGGCGAGCGTGTCCAGGGCGAGCGGGTTGCGGGGGAGTCCGGCCCCGATGAGGGCGGCCAGCAGTCCCCCGTAGAGCAGCGGGAGCGTCCGGGGCGCGGGGGGCCGGGGCCGGTGCAGGGACTGCAGGGCGCCGTCGCGCAGCGCCGGTCCGATCAGCAGCCGGGCGGTGATCCGGGCGACGAGCCCGGCTGCCGCCGCGAGCAGGACGAGGGCGAGTGTGCCGGTCTGCAGGGCGGGCAGGTCCTGGGCGAGTGCGGCGTGCAGGGTGAGCCGGCCGAGGCCCGGGATGTCGAAGATCTGCTCGACGGCGACCGATCCGCCGGTCAGCCCGACCACGAACAGTCCCAGGTTCGGCAGCAGTCCGGGCACGCAGCGGCGCACCGCCTGCCGGGCCAGCGACCTCGGCGGAACACCGCGTGCCGCGGCCGCCATGGCCCAGGGTTCCGCGAACGCGCCGGGCAGCAGGTCGTCGAGCATCCGGCCCAGGACCGCCCCGGCGGGCAGGCCGAGGGCGAGCGAGGGCAGCACCATCCACTGCGGGCCGTACCAGCCCAGCGCGGGCAGCCAGCCCAGCTGCACGGCGATCACCGAGGCCAGCACCGAGGCGACGAGGAACTCGGGCAGCGAGGCCAGCACGGCCGTCACCGTCCCGCCGGGACGACGCGCGCCGAGACGGCCCCGCGCGCCCAGCCGGAGGGTAGGTGCGCAGACTGCGGCGGTCGTGGCCGCGGCGACCACCAGGGCCCCGCACATCAGCAGCAGGGACACGCCGAGGGCCTGCACGACGCCCGGCAGCACCGGGGCGCCGGACACCCAGGACGAACCCGCGTCGCCGCGCAGCAGGCCGCCCAACCAGCGGCCCAGCAGGATCAACGGCCCATCGTCCAGGCCGAGTTCGGCGCGGATGGCGCGCAGGGTCTCCGGTGTCGGATCGCGGTCCGCGGCGCGGGCCTTGAGGACGGTCAGCGCCGGGTCGGTGCGCGACAGCCACGGCAGCAGGCCGATCGCGCCCACCAGGGCGGCCGTGAGCACGGCCCGCCACGCCAGCGTGGGGCCACCGCCCCGCGCGAGGACGCGCAGGGCGGTCAGACCCCGGGTCGGGAGGGAGGGCTTGGTGTTCAGGGTCGCGTCCCCACACCGACGAACTCCCGCTCGTACGGGTCGAGTCGAGCGCCCTGCACGGACGCCCGGACCCCTGTGACGGCCTTCAGGTGCACCAGCGGAATCACCGCGTCGGTCCCCAGGATCGCGGCCTCCGCCTTCATGGCGGCGTCCTGCCGCTCGGCGGGGTCGGACTCGCCCCGGGCGGTCGCGACGAGCCGGTCGACGTCCCGGTCGCACAGGAACGCCAGGTTGTAGGAACCGTCGCAGGTGAAGTCGCTGTCGAGCACGGTGACCGGGTCGCCGGTGTCCGTCATCATGTTGCGGGCGACGACGGCGGCGTCGAACTTCCCGTCCAGCAGATCCCCTTCGAGGCGCGCATACGTCCGCACCTCCAATTTCACCTCGAACCCGGCCTTCTCCAGTTGCTGTTGCAGCACCTGCGCGGTCTCCGCCAGTTCGGGCCGGTCGTTGTAGCTGCCGATGGTGATGCTCTTGCCGCCGGGGTCGGTCGCCGCGGCTCGCCCGGACGGCTGGAGGCGCTTGCCGGCGGCCCAGGTCAGGGCCGGACCGTAGAGGCCCTGCGCGGGTTCGGCCGACCCCTCGTAGACACCCTTGGCAACGGTCGCACCGTCGACCGCCTCACGTGCGGCGGCCCGCAATCCGGCGTTCGTGAAGGCGCCGGACCCGGTGTTGAGGTACAGGCTGGTGTTGCGGGCGGTGTTCGATTCGTGGACGGTGCCCTTGCCCAGGGAGGCGGCCTGGGCGACGGGGACCGCCTCGGCGATGTCGACGTCCCCGGTGCGCAGGGCGTTGGCGCGGGCCGTGCCGTCGGAGACGTACCTGACGTCGACGCCCGAGGCCTGGGCCCGGCCGCCCCAGTAGCCGTCGAAGCGGTCCAGCGAGGCCGACCGGTCACCGGTGACCTCGGTGAGCTCGAAGGGGCCGGTGGCGGTGCCGACCGCGTTGACCGCGCCCTTCTTCCCGTACGCCTTCGGGGAGAACACCGCGAGGCTGGGGTTGGTCAGTCGCAGCGGCAGCACCGGGTCGGTTCCGCCGGTGGAGACCCGTACCCGGTTCTCGCCGACGGCCTCGGCGGTCAGCTTCACGCCGGATATCGCGGTGGGTGCCGGCTTCGCCGCGGCGGCGTGGGTGAGGGCGGAGGCGGCGGCTTCGGCGGTGACGTCCTCGCCGTCCTGGAACTTCGCGTCCCGGAGGGTGAACAACCAGCTCTCGCCGCCCTTCTCGCTGCTCCAGGACTCGGCGAGGGCGGGCACCGCCGTGCCGTTGGCGTCCAGGCGGGTCAGTCCCTCGGCGACACCCAGCCGGGACAGGTTGTAGGCGTCGTACCCGTACGGCGAGTAGTTCTGCGTCGGCGGGAAGGCCAGGGCCACGCGCAGCCGTCCGCCGTCCCCGGAGCCGGAGGAGTCGGAGGTCTCGGCGGAGTCGTCACCGGTGGACGCGAAACAGCCGGAGAGCAGCGGCAGGAGCAGCAGACCGGCGGTGAGCCGGCGGCGGGGGATTCTCATAGTGTGTATGAATACCATTTTCGTTAAGCGAGCGGTATCTCGAAGTGCACGACGCCGCTGCCCCCGCCCGGCACCTCCTCGCGCTCGTCGCACAGCACCTTGCCCAGCGCCTTCCACAGGCCCATCGCGCCGGGGGAGTGCGGGTAGGTGTGCAGGTACGCGGACCGGTAACCGCCGTCGGCCCGGGCGAAGTCGAGCAGGCCGTCCACCAGTTGCCGGGCGAGCCCGCGCCTGCGGTGTTCGGGGCGCACGTACACCCGCCGGAGCTGTGCCGTCTCGCCCGAAGGGAACCGCTCGGCCAGCCGGCGGGGGTTCGGCGGGTGGGCCGGTCCGCGTGCGTCCAGTGCTGCCGTGGCCGCCACCGTCCCGTCGCGCTCGTCCACGGCGACCAGGAGGGTGTGCCGGGGCGGCGTGACGTAGAACGGCACCGGATCGATGATGTCGGCGTGCCAGTTCGGCACGTAGCCCGTGCCGAAGTCGCGGTACACGGCGTCGAGCATCACCGCCCGGGCCCCGTCGATGTCGGCCGCCGCGGCTTCCCTGATGCTGTACTCACGCATTTGCACATCATATGCAAGAAGGTTTCGGCGGTAGCCGGGGGTGCCGGTGCTGCGGTAGCCGGGGGTGCCCGTGCTCACCTCTGTCGCGGGGTGTGGCCGTCAAGGCAGTGGACGCGGGTGTTCGGCTGTCCGGGTGACCTGCGGCGTTCCCGGCCTGGCGGAGGAGGTCCGCGGTGACCGCGGTCCGCCCGGCAGCACGTCCGCCACCGAGGGGGTTGCACGGCTCACCCCGCTCCTGCGCTTCGAGCGTCCCGGGCCGGGCCTTCGTCCCGGTTCAGCCCTCGGACGGGGCGAGCACCACGAAGTCCGCGTTCGCCGGGTCGAGACAGACGGCGAGCCGGCCGACGCCCTCCATGTCCGCCGGTCCCATCTGCACGCTGCCGCCGTTCTCGGTGACCTGGGCCACCGCGGCGTCGCAGTCGTCGACGGCGAAGACCGGGTGCCAGTACGGCCGCCCGCCCGCCAGGGCCAGATCCTCCCTGTCGACCTGCATGAGCCCGCCGTGCATCCGGTCCTCGGAGAGCCCCGCGGGGGTGATGAGGGTGTATGTGCCGGCGCCGCCCGGCAGCGGCATGTCGCTGAACTGCCAGCCGAAGAGGGAGCCGTAGAACTCCCGTGCGCCCGCGGCGTCGGTCGTGTACAGCTCGGTCCACGACAGGGAGCCAGGCTGGTCCACCAGGTCCAGGCCCTTGTTCGTGCCCGGCTGCCAGACGGCGAACTGGCCGCCCAGCGGGTCGCTGTACTGCGCCATCCGGCCCCAGTCGTCGAGGTCCATCGGCGCGACCCGCACGGTGCCGCCCGCCTGCTGCACGGCCTCCGTCGTGGCGTCCGCGTCGGAGACGCTGTAGTAGAGCATCCAGGCCGGACGCGCTCCCTCCTCGGTGAGCTTGCCGAGCCCGCCGACGATCTTGCCGTCCTTCTTGAACATCCCGCCCTCGAAGTCCTCGCTCTCGCCCATGGGCTCGTAGTCCCACCCGAGGACGGCGCCGTAGAAGCCGGCGGCTGCCCGGACGTCCGGAGCGCCCAGGTCGAGCCAGCAGGGGGAACCGGGGACGTACTCCGTCGTGATCATGGCGATGCTTCCCTTCCGCGGGTCCTGTGTGCCCAGCGTGACACCGGGCACCGGCCGTCGCCCGTCGGCGGCTCGCCGTCCGGGGGCTCGGCGGACGCGGAGGGAGGGTTCAGTGGACGGACAGTCCGCCGTCGACGAACACCGACTGCCCGGTGACGTAGGCCGACGCCGCGCTCGCCAGGAACACCGCCGCGCCCGCGAAGTCCTCGGCGAGACCGTTCCGCCCGATCATCGTGCGGGCGGCGAGGGCGGTCACCTTCTCCGGGTCCGACGACAGCCGGGCGTTGAGCGGTGTCATGACGAAGCCCGGCACGAGCAGGTTGCAGGTGACCCCGCGCGGCGACCACGCCTCCGCCTGGGAACGCGCCAGTGCCTCCAGCCCGCCCTTGGAGGCGCCGTAGGCGCCGCTCCGGACGAACGCGCGGTGCGCCTGCTGTGAGCTGATGTGGATGATCCGGCCGTATCCGCGTTCCGCCATTCTGGGGCCGAAGCGCTGCCCCAGCAGGAACGGCGCCTCCAGGTTGACGGCCATCGTGGCGTCCCAGACGTCCTCGCCGAGTTCGTCCATCGGCGGACGCAGGTTGATCCCGGCGCTGTTGACGAGGATGTCGGGCTCCCCGAAGATCTCGACCGCCCGCTCGGCGGCCGTCCGCACACCCTCGCGGGCGCTCAGGTCCGCGCCGACCCACGCGGCACGGCAGCCCAGGGCCGTCAGCTCCTCGACGGTCGCGGCCAGTCGGGCCTCGCCACGGGCCACGACCACCACGCTCGCCCCGGCGCGGGCGAGGGCGTCGGTGATGCCGCGGCCGATGCCGGAACTGCCCCCGGTGACGATCGCGACCCGGCCCTCCAGCGAGAACAGTTCGGAGAGGTAGGCCTTTGCCGCCCGGGACGATGGAGTCGCCCCGCTCGGCTGGGTCGGCTCCGTGGGCGGGGTGGGGTGTGTCGTCATGGCGACCACCCTAAGTCGATCAACCGACGGCCCCTCGGGCGGTGCTCACCGCCGGGCGGCCCTCGCGCCACGAACTCGGGCCGGCCTCTCGCATGCATACCCCTAGGGGGTATATGATCCGGTCATGGACCACGCCGCTCACGAACCTGAGAAGCAACCGCACGGGACCGCGTCCTGGGGGACCGCCGTGAAGGCGACGCTGCACTGTCTGACCGGGTGCGCCATCGGCGAGATCCTCGGCATGGTGATCGGCACGGCGCTGGGGTGGGGCAACGTGCTCACCATGGCGGTGGCGATCGGGCTCGCGTTCCTCTTCGGTTACTCGTTCACCCTGTTCGCGGTGGTGCGGGCCGGCCTCAGCCTCAAGGCCGCGATCCGGGTCGCCCTCGCCGCGGACACGGTCTCCATCGCGGTCATGGAGTTCGTGGACAACGCGATCATCGCGCTCACGCCGGGCGCGATGGACGCCCATCTGTCGGAGGGCCTCTTCTGGGCCGCGCTCCTCGGCGGTTTCGCCGTCGCCTTCCTGATCACCACGCCGATCAACCGGTGGATGATCGGCCGCGGCCGGGGCCACGCCGTGGTCCACGCCCACCACTGACGCGACGTCACCCCGCGTAGCCGCCGCGAGAACCGGCCGGAGCCACGGGCCGTTGTCCGGGCACGATGGTCTGCACGTGCGCGGCCTCGCGTCGGCCTCCCGGGCGCGGCTGCCGTGCCGCACGGGCTCAGCGCCCGAGCAGACGGACCTGGCCGTCGGGGAGCTTCGGCCACCAGTGGTGGTAGCGGCGGTAGACCTCGGCGTCGCGGCCTGCCAGCAGCGCCGTCAGCGACGCGGCCTCCGCGGCCAGTCCGTCCCACACGGCGGTCGGCAGATCGTGGAACGCCGTGGCCTCGACACCACCGTCCACCGCCCGCCACACGCCGGCGACCCGGCCGTCGACCAGGAGCGTGGGCAGCACGTCGCCGTTCACCCGGATCACCAGACGGCGATACGCCGGGGGAATCACGCGGCTGCGGTCGGCGTGGGCCAGCAGGACGCTGTCCCACATGGCCATGAGCCGGGGCGGCGCCGGCGTGTCGGCCGGTGGGCGCGAGGCGCCCGGCACGTCGTACAGCAGGGTCCCCTCGGGCCCCCGGAGCTGCTCCACCGCGTCGCCGAGGACCAGCAGGGCCTGGCGTACAGGTGCGCGCGGCACCATGGCGAACTGCGCGATGTCCGCCACCGACGCGGGCCCGAAACCCCCCAGATAGCGCAGGACGAGGTGGCGCAGCGCCTCCGGCACCGTCGCCCGCCCCCGGGGTACGGGACCGGTCCGCGCCGCGACGAACGACGACCGGGGACCGAACGACCACGGCCCGCCGGTCGGGACGTGCAGCAGCGGCGCGTACGCCTTGAGCCCCCACCACGCCCCGGCCTTCTTCTCCGCCCCGACCCGCTCCTCCAGCCAGTCCTGCATCTCGGCGGCCGTCCGGGGCCGGTCCGCGAAGTCCAGCAACTCGGGGACGAGCGCCTCGCCGTCGGCCGGTGTGAGCCCCGCCGCGGCGAAGCGGTACCCGAGCCGCGAGGCGTACAGCGTCTGCTGCATCGCCTCCCGGAAGATCTGGTAGTCGTTCCCGTGGACCGCGTGCAGCGTGATCCGCATCAATGTCGCCTTGACCACCGCCCGCCCCGCGAAGGCGGCGTCCAGCTCCTCCGGCGCGAACCCGGCCAGCCGGTTCCACAGCGCCACGTACGGCGAAGCGGCATGCTGCGCCTGCAACGCCACCACGCGCCGCACCGCCTCCCCGGCGTCCATCGCCTCCCGCCCCAGCAGCAACTGGCGTCCGAGCGTGGCCCGATTGAGTTCCTGCGCGGTGATGTCCACGCCGGGGATTCTGCCGCGGCCCCACCGGAGGCACCGACTCCGTCGCCGTGGCCCTGATCACATGGCTTGGATTGAGTGCGCGGCGGGGGAGATGTCCGTACTCATGGGTGTCGGGGCGGTGCCGGATGCGAGGATGAGGCGCCATGACAGTCGGGTGGTGTGCTCGCGCGATACGGGCCGCGGTGTTCGCGGCCGTCTGTGTCGTGCTCGCCGCCCTGGGGCACGTCATGATGTCCGGCGACCACGTGCCCCTGTCGACGCTGCTGGCCGGCTGGGCCGCGACGGGCGTGACGGGCTGGTGCCTGGCGGGCCGCGAGCGCGGACTCCGTCTGGTCGTCACCGTCGCCGTGGCCGTCCAGACGGCGCTGCACTCGGCGTTCTCGCTCGGACCGCCGGCGCCGGCCGCGTCCGGGTCCGGCTCCATGGAGATGCCGCCCGTGCGTCATGGCATGGGATCCATGAGCCACGGCATGAGCCCGGACTCCATGGGATCCATGGCCCCGCACACGGGGCATGTCCCCGGCGGTGACTCGTCCTTCGGCATGCTCGCCGCCCACCTCCTGGCCGCGGTGTTGTGCGGCCTGTGGCTGGGCCACGGGGAACGGGCCGTCTTCCGGCTGCTGCGCGCCGTGGGCAGCCGGCTCGCCGCACCGCTGCGGCTCCTGTTCGCCCTGATAGCACCGCCGCCTCCGCCCGTGCGTGAACGGCGGCGGCCGTCGCACCGCACGCCGCACCGACTCCTTCTCGTCCACGCGATCACCACCCGGGGACCGCCCGCGGGGGCCGCTGCCGCCTGACGGCAGCCGGTGGCACCCGGGGCGGCCCCTGCGCACCCCGGTCAAGGTCGTGCGTCCGTACCAGCCCATCCGCAGGCGCTCACGCCTCGCGCTGCGCCGTACGGGACGCCCGCCCCTCCCCGTTCACGGGACCGCGCACCCATGCGAGCACGACAGACCTCAGGGTCTGCCCGCCCCGCGTCCTCGTGGTCCCGCAATCCGAGAAGGACATCAGGTGATCACTCCTGCCCTGCCCCTTTCGCACGCGAGACCGGCGTCGGCCGACGAGTCGATAACCGCCTGGGCGCTGGCCGCCCGCGGCGGCGACTCCGTGGCCGTCGACCACTTCGTACGCGCCCTGCACCGTGACGTCACCCGGTACGTCGCCCATCTGTGCGCCGACCCTCAGGCGGTGGACGATCTGGCGCAGGACACGTTCCTGCGGGCGCTCGGCAGCCTGCACCGGTTCGAGGGCCGCTCCTCGGCGCGGACCTGGCTGCTGGCGATCGCCCGGCGCGCGGTGGCCGACAGCATCCGGTCCACCGCCGTACGCCCCCGCCCGGCCGATCTGCCGGACTGGGAGCCGGCCGCCGAACTCGCCCAGCCACGCGGCCTGCCCGGCTTCGACGACGGCGTGGCGCTGCTGGAGCTGCTGGCCGGACTGCCCTACGAACGCCGCGAGGCGTTCGTCCTCACGCAGCTGCTCGGTCTGTCCTACGCGGAAGCCGCCGCGCTGAGCAACTGCCCCGTCGGCACGGTCCGCTCCCGCGTGGCCCGCGCCCGGGCGACGCTCCTCGCCCTGCTCACCGCCGCGGAGGAACCGGACCCCGCTCCCGGTGACGGCGACGGTGTACAGGGCGACGTAGGCGGCCTGGGTGGCCGCGGTGTGCGAGTAGTCGAGGAAGTGGTAGGGGAACACGCAGGTGAT
>NZ_JBEOXI010000070.1:0-33337 GCF_040296465.1 Streptomyces sp. NPDC002130 | reverse complement strand
GGGCGGGCTTGACCCACGGGCCGTCGAGCAGCCAGTTGGGGCCCGAGAGTCCGAACAGGCCGAGGAAGTCGTTGATCGGGCCGTTCGGCGCGAGCACCATCCGGAAGATCATCGCCGTGGCGACCAGCGGGATCAGCGTCGGCAAGTAGATCAGGGTGCGGAACAACTTGCGGGCCCTGACCTGCTTGTTGAGCAGGTTGGCCAGCCACAGCCCGAGCACCAGGCCCAGCGGGACCGAGATCGCCGCGTAGTAGAAGGTGTTCCACAGGGCCTTCCAGAAGACCGGGTCGTCGGTGAGGGCCGTGACGTAGTTCTGGAAGCCGACCCACTTCGGCGGGGTGAAGGAGTCCCAGTCGGTCAGGGAGTAGTAGACCGACGCGATCATCGGCCCGAGCAGGAAGACCAGGAAGCCGATCACCCACGGGGAGATGAACAGGTAGAAGGAGAGCGCCTCACGGCGACGGCGCTTGGAGAGCTTGGGCTTCCTGGGTGAGGGGGGCTTCTCCGCGGCCGTGGGGACGGCCTTCGGGGCGGTCGAGGTTGCCACAGCCGGTCATGCCCCGGACTTGATGAGGGACTCGAGGTCCTTCTGCACGGCGGTCAGCGCCTTCTTGGCGCTGCGCTCCTTGCCGAGCCAGAAGTCGGCGAGGCCGTTGGAGATCGTGTCGATCATCTGGTTCCACTCGGGGATGAACGGCGCCCGGAAGACGAACGCGCTCGACTCGGCGAACACGCCCATGTCGACGTCCGTCTTCATCCACGACGGCTTGAGGAAGGCCTGGCTCTTCTGCACCTCCAGGTCGGCCGGCACGTCCTGGCCGGAGGCGATGATCACCTTCTGCGCCTCGGCGGAGGTGAGGAAGTCGATCGCCTTGAAGGCGTTGTCGCGCTGCTTGGAGGTGCGGGAGATCGCCAGGCCGCTGCCGAACGCCGACACGGCCTGCTTCTTGCCGCGCCACATCGGCGCGATGTCCCAGGCGAAGGTCGCCTTCGTCAGGCCCGACATGACCCAGAAGCCGTTGGCGTGGGTGGCGACCTTCTGGTTGGGGAACGCCTGGTCGCCGCCGATGTCGGGGCCCATGTCGGCGTAGTCCGCCTTGCTCGGCACCACCTTGTGCTTGAAGACCAGGTCGCCCGCCCACTGGAGCGCCTCGACGACCTCGTCGCTGTCGACCGCGGGCCGGCCCTGGGCGTCGATGATGGTTCCGCCGTTCTGGTAGGCGAGACTCCACCACTGCGGAAACCATTCGGCACCGCTGTATCCCCACACCTTGCCGGGGACCGTCAGCTCCTTGAACGCGTCGAGAGCGTCGTCCCAGGTCCAGTCCGCCGTGGGGGCTTTGATGCCCTTCTTGTCGAACATGTCCTTGTTGTAGAACACGGTGACCGCGCCGGAGCGGTCGGGGATCGCGTAGAGCTTGTCCTGGTACGTGTAGAGCGAGCCGACCGGGCCGAACCGCTGCTCGGGGTCGAGCTTCGCCTTCTTGGCGAGGTCGTCGAGGGGCAGCAGCTGGTTCTTGCTGGAGTACGTGTTGACGCTCTCGGCGACCTGCATGATGTCCGGCCCGGTGCCGCCGGCGATCATCGTCTGCACCTTCTGCGGGTAGGAGTCGCCCGGGATCAGCTGCAGCTTGACCTTCAGGTCCGGGTGCTTCTTGACCAGCAGGTCGATGCGGGCCTGATACGTCTTGCGGTCGGGGTCGCCGCCCCACACCGTCATCACCAGCGGAGCGTCAGCCGCACCGGCGCCGGACCCGCACGCCGTCAGCGTGATGACCCCCGCCGCGACTCCCAGCCCCAGAAAACCCCGACGAGAAAACCGCGCGCTGTCAAGCGTCATGGCACTGCCCTTCCTTGAGACATGCACACGCCTTGAGGTCGCCCGGATGATCAGGCCGGACTTCGAATGGCGGTTAAAATAACCATCGTTTTAAGTGGACGACAAGACCTTGTTTCGTGTGGATTCAGTTGTGACCCGGAGCTCGAGGCAGCACAAAAGCGGGCAACGACGAGGTTGTTGCAGGTGGACCGGCGCGGGTGCGCCGCAGGCCTCACTCGGCCGTTCAGCCGGGCATGCGACGGCCACCCCCTGTGTGACAAGGGGTGGCCGTCGTACGCCTCAGACTCGCGTCAGGAACTACGACGCCGGCGTCAGGTCCGCTCGGCCGAACAGGAGGGCGTAGCCCGTGGGGAGTTGGGCCAGGACGCGGGTGACCAGGTCGTCGCCGATGAGGGGCGGCAGTGTGCTCAGGACCGAGCTGACGTCCCAGCGTGCCGTGGCAGGCGTGGCACCGGGGGTGCGTGAGGCGACCTCGTCGACGAAGCGTGCGGCCGTGAGACGGTGTGTGGCCGGGATCTGGGAGGCGATCAGCCGGGCGGCCTCCGCGGGCAGGGCGCGGGCCAGGTCGACCCGTTCGTCGCCGGTGACGTGGGTGCCGAGGGCGGCCAGGACGGTACGGGTGACCTCTTCCGCCTTCGACCGGGTGGGGTACAGGCCCGACTCGCGGACCGCTTCGACCAGCTGGGGCCAGCCGGTGTCGTCGGCGGCGGCGTGAGGGGCGCGTCTCGTCGTCACACGGGGCACCGTCGTCGTGCTCATGTGTGGGGTTTTCCTCCGGGTGTGTACGGGGGTGGGTGCGCGGGGGGTGTCGCGCCGCCGGGGGATCGGGCCGGCGGCGCGACCTGGCTGTGGGCGTGCGGTGAGGTCAGCTGCTGAGCTGCCTGCGCGCGTCGCCGCCCGAGATCTGGATGCGGCGCGGCTTGGCCTGCTCCGCCACCGGGATGCGCAGGGTCAGGACGCCGGCCTCGTAGGAGGCGTCGATGCGCTCCGTGTCGAGTGTGTCGCCGAGGAACAGCTGGCGCGTGAAGGTGCCGGTGGGGCGCTCGGCGACGAGGGGTTCCGCGCCCTCGGGGGCGGGGGACCTGCGCTCGGCTCGGACGTTCAGGACGTTGCGCTCGACGTCCAGCTCGATCGTCTCGGGGTCGATGCCGGGCAGGTCGAAGTGGACGAAGAAGTCGTCCCCGGAACGGTAGGCGTCCATCGCCATCGCCGTCGGGCGGGTGGCGGCGGGGCCGAAGACCTGCTGGGTGAGTCGGTCGAGCTCACGGAAGGGGTCCGTGCGCATGAGCATCACTGGTCACTCCTCTCTTCAGGTGCAGTGGGTGCGATGCCATACGGTTTACGTCTTCTTATATAGCTCGGAGGAGGAAACTTGACAAGCCCAGGCTCAGCTTCGGACTCCGAGAGTCTGCGGGCTAGCCTCGGGATCTTGAACAGGAGTACGACGCAGGAGGCAGACATGGCGAAGGTTCCCAGTGCGGTGGTCGCCGCGAGCGGGCTCGTGGGCGGGTACGGCGTGGCCCGCTGGACCCGGCAGCGGCCGCTCGGCGGAGTGGTGCTCGCCGTGGCCGGTGTGGCGGCGGCGCGGCAGTGGCGGCAGCAGGCCGGCGGGGTGGCCGCGGGGGCGTTGTCGGCCGCGTACGTCGCCGCCTTCGCCGGGTCGCATCCGCTGGCGAAGAAGGTGGGTGCCTGGCCTGCCGTGTTCGGTGTGGCGGGGGCCGTGGGGCTGGCGTCGTGGGCGGTCGCGGACCGGCGCGGCTGACCGGCTGATCTCGGGGAGCCGGCGCCGCCGACCGGCTCATCCCGGCAGGCACAACAAAAGAACCCGGCCCTGAATCCCAGGGCCGGTTTCTCGTTGGAGCGCCGGGCAGGCCTTGCACCTGCATTTCCCCACAGGAAGTGGGGCGTCTTTCCTTGGACCACCAACGCATCGTCCTGCTACCGGAGTTCCGGCGACTGGACGCAGATCAACTATAGCGCAGTTTCTGTTATCGCCTCACCGCCCGGCCGTCTCCTCACCGTCCCCCGCAGGTACGCGACTTACGACGCCGAGGTACGACGACGTGACACGACAGTTCAGCCGCCGCAGCATGCTGAAGGCAACGGGCATCGGAATGGGTGCCGGTGTCGGCGCGACCGCGCTCGCCACCCCGGCCGGTGCCGCCGGCACCCCTCTCGTCCACCCCGGGCTGCTGCACACCCGTGCCGATCTGGACCGTATGGCGGCCAAGGTGAGGGCGGGGGCCAGACCGTACACCGCCGGGTTCGCCAAGCTCACCGCCAACCGGCATGCCCAGAGCGGGTGGCGGGCGAATCCGCAGGCCGTCGTGTACCGGGGGTCGGGCACGCCGGAGAACTACGCGATCCTCTACAACGACATCCACGCCGCCTACCAGAACGCCCTGCGCTTCCACGTCAGCGGCGAGGAGGTGTACGCCGACACCGCCGTGGCGATCCTCAACTCCTGGTCGGGGAAGCTGACCCGGCTGGAGGGCAGTGCCGATCGGTTCCTGGCGGCGGGGTTGTACGGCTACCAGTTCGCGAACGCCGCCGAACTGGTCCGGGATCACGGGGATTTCGACCTCGGGCGGGCGCGGGAGCTGCTGCTGGACGTCTTCCATCCGCTCAGCGACGACTTCCTGAGCCGTCACAACAACGCCGTCGTCACCAACTACTGGCCCAACTGGGATCTGACGGCCATCGCGTGCGTCCTCGCGACCGGGATCTTCTGCGACGAACGGGCCGTGGTCGAGCGGGCCGTGGAGTACTTCAAGCACGGGGACGGCATGGGGTCGGTCAGGCACGCGATCCCCGTCGTCCACGAGGACGGGCTCGGCGAGTGGGTCGAGGCCGGGCGGGACCAGGGGCATGCGCTGCTCGGGGTCGGGCTGATGGGCACGGTGTGCGAGATGGCGTGGAACCAGGGGATCGATCTGTACGGGTACGACGACAGCCGGTTCCTCAAGGGCGCGCAGTACGTGGCCAAGTGGAGCCTGGGCGGGGATGTGCCGTACACGGCGAACACGCGGAAGAAGGGGGCGATCGGGGGCTGGTCGGGAGTGGAGACCGCGTCCGGTGCCGCGCGTGTGGATCCGGGGATGACCCGGCCCATCTGGGCGATGATCGCCAACCACTACACCAAGCGGCGGGGGTTGCCGGCGTCCTACCTCACGCGGGCGGCTGCCAAGGCCGCGCCCGAGGGTGGGGGCGGGGATTACGGGCCCAACAGCGGGGGGTTCGATCAGCTGGGGTTCGGGACGCTCGCGTTCACCCGGGACCGAGGCCAGGACCGCGTGAAGGAGCCGGTCGGAGGCCCCTCGCCGAGTCCGGGGCCGTCGTCCGGTGGGTCGCGGGATGCCGGGGGGTGTCCGGGCGCAGGCTTCGGCGTCACCGGTGGGTGGGGAGGATCTCGCCGCGACCGGTTCCGGGGATGCGGCGGGATGGGCCGCCGCGGCGGGGATCGGCGCGGCGGGATGGGCCGCCGCGGCGGGGATCGGCGCGGTGGCGGGCGGGTTGCTGTTGCTGCGGAGGCGTGAGCGGGGGCGGCGGGGGGCGGGCGAGTAGCGTGATCGGAGCATGTGGGCGGGCCCGCCCTCGTTTTCCTCGCCGTTCGCGGCCCACATGCTCCGATCGCGCCCCGGCCATCAGGCCTACGCCGTCGTCGGCCGAGCCCCCTCCGGCCCGGGGCTGCCCTGGGACGCGCCGTCCGTGCCCCCGCTGCCCGCCGCGGTCAGCGGCTTGGCGATGTCCTCCAGGGAGCGGCGTTCCGCCTTCACCGCGAGGAGGGCTGCCACCAGGCCGGCCAGGCACATCAGCGTCGCGCCGATCGAGAAGGCGAGGACCGTGTCGCCGACGACGCCGGATTCCGTGAGCTTGGCGAACAGCAGCGGGCCGCTGATGCCGCCGGCCGCGGTGCCGATGGCGTAGAAGAACGCGATCGACATGGCGCGGGTCTCCATGGGGAAGACCTCGGAGACCGTCAGGTAGGCGCTGGACGCGCCGGCCGAGGCGAAGAACAGGACCGCGCACCAGCAGGCCGTCATCGTGGTCGCGCTCAGGGAACCCTGGTCGAAGAGCCAGGCGGTGCCGAAGAGGAGCAGGCCGGACAGGATGTAGGTGCCGGAGATCATGATGCGGCGGCCGACCGTGTCGAAGAGCTTGCCGAGGAGCAGCGGGCCGAAGAAGTTGCCGAGTGCGATGACCGCGAAGTAGTAGCCGGTGTTGCCGCTCGGGACGTCGAAGAACGTCGTCAGGATCGCGCCGAAGCCGAAGGTGATGGCGTTGTAGAGGAACGCCTGGCCGATGAAGAGGGAGAAGCCGAGGATGGCGCGGCGGCGGTAGTCGGAGAAGACCGTGCGGCCGATCTCGATGAAGGAGACGCTGCGGCGCTGGTGGATGGTGATCTCGCCCTCCGGGCGCGGCAGCGGCTCACCCCTTTCCTCCTCGATCTTGCGTTCGATGGAGGAGACGATGCGTTCCGCTTCGTCGTCGCGGCCGTGGATCAGCAGCCAGCGCGGGCTTTCGGGGACGTGCCGGCGGACGAGGAGGATCACTAGGGCGAGGACCGCGCCGAGCGCGAAGGTGAGGCGCCAGCCGACGTTCGCCGCGAAGATGTCGGTGTCCAGCGCGACGATCGACAGCAGCGAGCCGAAGACGGCGCCCAGCCAGAAGCTGCCGTTGATCATCAGGTCGGTGCGGCCGCGGTACTCCTTGGGGATCAGCTCGTCGATCGCGGAGTTGATCGCCGCGTACTCGCCGCCGATGCCGAAGCCGGTGAGGAACCGGAAGAGGAAGAACCACCAGGTGTCGAAGGAGATCGCGGTGAGGGCCGTGGCGGCCAGGTAGACCGCCAGGGTGATCATGAAGAGCTTTTTACGCCCCCATTTGTCGGTCAGACGGCCCCAGAACAGCGCGCCCAGGCACGCGCCCGCCACGTACAGGGCGGCTGCCATGCCGGTGACCTCGCCGGACGTGATGGGCAGGCCACTGCCGGGCTCCGACAGGCGGCTGGCGATGTTTCCCACGACGGTGACTTCGAGTCCGTCGAGGATCCACACGGTGCCGAGACCGATGACGATCGTCCAGTGCCAGCGCGACCACGGGAGGCGGTCGAGGCGGGCGGGGATGTCGGTGGTCACGGTGCGGCCGGTGTCGGCCTGGGCGGTGGTCATGGGCCCCCTCCTCTTCGAGCGGAATCCCCGTCGGGTGCCCTGACCGGCTTCTCTTACGCCCCAAGCCTCACGCGCCCAGTGCGTGCGACACCGTGTAGATCAACAGGCCGGCCAGGGAGCCGACGACCGTGCCGTTGATGCGGATGAACTGCAGGTCGCGGCCGATGTTCGCCTCGATCTTCTTCGTGGTGTGCTCGGCGTCCCAGCTCGCCACCGTGTCGGTGATCAGGGAGGTGATCTCCTTGCGGTAGGTGGTGACGACGTAGACCGCCGCGCCCTCCACCCACTTGTCGACCTTGTCCTGCACCTTGCGCTCGCCCGCCATCCGCGAACCCAGCGACAGCAGGGACGCCCGTACGCGCAGCCGCAGCTCGCTGCGCTCGTCCTCGGCCGCCGAGACGATCATGGATCGTACGGCCGTCCAGGCGCTGGCGATGAGGTCCTGGACCTCGCCGCGGCCGAGTACCTCGCCCTTGAGCCGCTCGACGCGGGCGCGGGTTTCGGTGTCGGACTGGAGGTCGCCCGCGAAGTCCGTGAGGAAGCGGTCCAGAGCGCCGCGCGCCGGGTGGCCGGGCATGTCGCGCATCTCGGTGGCGAAGCGCAGCAGTTCCCGGTAGACGCGCTCGCCGACCTTGCGGTCGACGAACTTCGGCGTCCAGCCCGGGGCGCCGCCCTCCACGGCGTCCATCACCTCGTCGCGGTGCAGCACCAGCCAGTCGTGCGCGCGGGTGACGACCAGGTCGACGAACCGTTTGTGGCCGCCGTCGGCGACGACCTTCTCCAGCATCTTGCCGATGCCGGGCCCGATCTCCTGGGCGTTCGCCCGGCGGGTGATGGCCTCGCCGACGACGGCCTGGACGTCGGAGTCCCGCAGGACCGTCAGGGCGCCGCGCAGGGCGGTGGAGAGCTCGGCGGTGACCCGGTCGGCGTGTTCGGGGACCGCGAGCCAGGCGCCGAGGCGGCTGCCGATGCCGACGGCGCGCAGCCGCTGCCGTACGACGTCCTGGGAGAGGAAGTTCTCACCGACGAACTCGCCCAGGGAGACGCCGAGCTGGTCCTTCTTGGTGGGGATGATCGCGGTGTGCGGAATGGGGATGCCGAGGGGGTGCCGGAAGAGGGCGGTGACGGCGAACCAGTCGGCGAGCGCGCCGACCATGCCCGCCTCGGCGGCCGCTGCGACATAGCCCGCCCAGGGGCCGGCGCCGGAGTTCTGCGCCCATTTGGCGAGGACGTAGACCAGGGCCACGAACAACAGGAGACCGGTGGCGGTGAGCTTCATCTGCCGCACACCGCGCTGTTTCTCCTCGTCCGCAGGGCTGAAGGTCGTCATCGCACGGTTCACCGCGCCGCCGGGCCGGGCATGCTGCCCTCCGGCACCGGCACCCTTTTCTGCTGCTTTCGTCCGTTCCATCCGCTCCACCCGCTTGGTGATCCCGCACACATTGTCCCTTCCTGACCGACTCCTGGAACGGAACTGGAGTTCCCGGCGTCTGTCGGGAGGGGGTATTGCCACGGGGTGCTGTGAGCTTCCCCCGGCCCATGCCGCATCATGGGCACATCAGATCGGAGCCTTGGGCTCCCATCGCCCGAGGAGAACTGAACAGCATGACCCGAGGACGTGGCTACGCCCTCCTGGCCCTGGTCGTCGCAGCGATCGTGGGCCTTTCCACCGCCATATACGTCGGCGTGGCGTCCGACGACGGCCTGCGCATCCGGAACGCCACCGGCGACGGCCGCGCCCCCCACAACTCCGCCGCCCCCGCCTCCACCGGCACCTGGGTCGGCACCTGGTCCACGTCCCCCTCCGCCGCCGAACCCGGCACGGAGACCACGGGCATGGCGGACCGCTCCGTACGCAACGTCGTCCACACCAGCGTCGGCGGTACGAGTGCCCGCGTGACGCTGTCCAATCTCTACGGCCAGTCGCCGCTGAGCATCACGCGGGCGACGATCGCCGTCTCCGCGGGCAGCGGCACGGCGGCGGCACTCGCGGACACCATGCGGCAGCTGACCTTCGGCGGTGGCCCCACGGTCGTCATCCCGCCCGGCCGGCAGGTCATGAGCGACGCGGTACGGGTCGTCATCCCGCACGACTCCGACGTCCTGATCACCACCTACACCCCGACCAGCTCCGGCCCGGTGACCTACCACCGGCACGCCCGGCAGACCTCCTACGTCGCCCAGGGCGACCACGCGCAGGACGCCACGGGCACGCCGTACACCGAGCGGATCGGGTCCTGGCGGTACCTGACGGCGCTGGACGTGCTGAGCAACGAGTCCGACGGCACGGTCGTCGTCCTCGGCGACTCCCTGACGGACGGCATCACCTCCACGCCGGACACCAACGGCCGCTGGACCGACGTGCTCTCCGACCGGCTGCGCGCCGAGATCGCCTCCGGGCGGGACCTGCCCCGCTACAGCGTCGTCAACCAGGGCATCAGCGGCAACCAGGTCCTCGCCGACGGCCTGGGCCGCCCCGCGGACAACCCCAGCGGCCTGAACCGCTTCCAGCGGGACGTGCTGGAGCGGACGAACGTCAAGGTCGTCGTCATCGACCTCGGCGTCAACGACATCCTGCGCAACCCGCGCCTCGCCGACCCGAACGCGATCCTCGCCGGGCTGCGGACGATGGTGGGACAGGCCCACGCGCGCGGTGTGAAGGTCATCGGGGCGACGCTGATGCCGTTCCACGGGCACCGCGGGTACACGGAGGCGCGTGAGGCGGTCCGCCAGACGATCAACGCGCAGATCCGCGCCGGGCGGGTGTACGACGCCGTGGCCGACTTCGACCAGGCGCTGCGTGACCCGTACGACCCGCGGCGGCTGCGGCCCGACTACGACTCGGGCGACCATCTGCACCCCAGCGACAAGGGGTACGCGCGGATGGCGGAGTCCTTCGACCTGCAGACGCTGAAGGGGTCGGCGCCGGCGGAGCTGTAGTCCCGTCTCTTCCCGTCCCGTGCCCGCTGCCTGCCCACAGACGGCGGGCACACGAATGCCGGGGCCCGGGTCGGCGTCAGTGCTCCCAGTGGGAGTCCCGCCGGTGCGGCTCGTCCAGCTCCCGCCGCCCCGCCTTGCGCTCCAGCTTCTCCTGACGGCGCTCCTCGCGGATCCGCAGCTTCTCCGCACGGGTCAGCTTCCGCTGGACCCCGACGCCGCCCCAGAACGCGAAGCCCGTGACGACGACCCGCGGGGCGCCCGGCTCACCCGGCACGCCCTCCTCACGGTGGTTGAAGCCGCCCATGACGCCGATGCCGCGGACGACGACCTCGACCCCGGGCGGCACGATCACGTCCACCCCGCCCATGATCGCGAACGCGTTGACCTCGACCTCGCGGTCCGCGAAGTTCGCCTCACGCAGGTCGATCTCCCCGCCGCCCCAGAAGGCGAGGCAGGTGAACCGCCGGGGCATCGTCCAGCGCCCCTTGCGCTGGAAGCCCGACATCACGGCGACGGCCCACGTGGAGGACCCCTCGCCGCCGACGATCCGCCCGGACCAGTCAGGCCCGGCGGCCACGTCCTTCGCCAGGGACACCGACGGCACCGCGACACCCGCGGCCGGCAGGTCCCGGGTGATCGGCGCCAGCTCCCCGTAGGTGCGCGCCTTGTACGTCGCGTCCAGCCGCTCCTCGAACTCCTCCATGTCGAGGCGCCCCTCCGCGAGGGCGTCCCGCAGGATCTCGGCGACCTGTTCACGGTCGGCGTCGGAGGCACGGAGGTCCGGGACGGCGTCGTCGGTCATACCCAGCAGATTACGAGTTCGCCCCGCCGGAGGCTACGAGATCGCCCGCTCGGCCTGATCCGGCGAGGGCCCGGGGGTGTCGCCCGATGAATGCAGCATCTTCGCGATCACCGCCTCGATGTCCGGCTCCCGCACCGACAGGTCCACCAGCGGGTACTCGGCGGCGATCCGCGCCACGAGCGGCGCCGCCGACTCCCCCGCCGGGAACGCCAGCCACTGGCGCGGACCGTCCACGCGCACCACCCGCGCGGGAGCAGGCGCCTCGATCGGCGGAAGTTCCCGTTCCAGGTCCACCACCAGGACCCGCTCGCTCTCCCCCGCCTCGTGCAGCCCGGCGAGCGGGCCGTCGTACATCAGGCGCCCGTGGTCGATGACCATCACCCGCTTGCACAACTGCTCGATGTCCTGCAGGTCGTGCGTGGTCAGCAGCACCGTCGTACCGCGCTCGGCGTTCAACTCCCGCAGGAACTCCCGCACCTTCGACTTGGAGACGACGTCAAGACCGATGGTCGGCTCGTCGAGGTACAGCACCTCCGGGTCGTGCAGCAGCGCCGCCACGATGTCGCCGCGCATCCGCTGACCCAGGGAGAGTTGCCGCACCGGCACGTCCAGCAGGTCGCCCAAGTCGAGGAGTTCGACCAGACGGTCGAGGTTCTCCCGGTAACGGGCGTCCGGGATCCGGTACATGCGGTGCATCAGCCGGTAGGAGTCCAGCAGCGGCAGGTCCCACCACAGCGTCGTACGCTGCCCGAACACCACGCCGATACGGTGCGCGAGGCGCGTCCGCTCCCGGGAGGGGTCGATGCCGGCCACCCGCAGCCGGCCCGCGCTGGGCGTGAGGATGCCGGTCAGCATCTTGATCGTGGTGGACTTGCCGGCGCCGTTCGGGCCGATGTAGCCGACCATCTCGCCGCGTTCCACACGGAAGGAGATCGAGTCGACGGCCCGCACCTGCCGCCGCTCCCGCTTCATGAAGCCGGTCTTCTTGCGCACCTCGAAGACCTTCTCGACGCCGTCGAGTTCGATGAATCCGCTGTCCACCCCGGTCAACTCCCTGTACTCCGGTACGAACGAAGCCCCGTCCGCCACGCCAGCCCGGCCAGCACACAGCACGCCACCGCGACCACTGGCGAGGCGAACGCCGCCCACCCGGGCAGCCCGATCGGGTACGGCCGCCCCAGCACGTAGGCGGCGGGCACCCAGTTGACGAAGGCCAGCGGCAGCATGAAGGTCACGCCCCGCACCAGGTCCTTGCCGAACACCGACGGCGGGTACTGCAACAGCGTCGTCCCGCCGTAGGTGAAGGCGTTCTGCACCTCGGCGGCGTCCTGCGCGTAGATCTGGAAGGCCGCGCCCGCCACGAACACCGCCGAGAAGATCGCCGCGCCGCTGACCACCATCACCGGCACCAGCAGCACCTTCGGCACGCTCCAGTCGACGTCCACCGACACCAGCGCCCAGCCGAGCACCACCGCGCCCTGGGTGATCCGGCCCAGGCGCCGCAGCGCGAACCGGTCGGCACCGACCTGGGCCAGCACCGGCACCGGACGCACCAGCAGCGTGTCGAACGAGCCGTCGCGCATCCGGGAGCCCAGGACGTCCATCGAGCCGAGCACCAGATCGGCGATCCCGAACGACGTCACCGACAGCCCGTAGAGGAAGGCCACCTCGGGCAGCGACCAGCCGCCCAGCGAGTCGACCTGCGAGAACATCAGCAGGATCCCCACGAAGTCCAGGCCGGTCACCGTCAGGTTGCCGAACACCGTCACGACGAAGGAGGTCCGGTAGGCCATGCTGGAGCGCACCCACATCCCGGCGATCAGCCGGTAGGCCCGCAGACCCTCCAGCAGGACACCGCGCTCAGCCACCCTGCACCACCACCCGCCGCGTCGCGGCCGACTGCAGCAGCCGTCCCGCCGCCAGCAGCGCCACGGCCCACGCCGCCTGGAAGGCGAACGCCCGCAGCGGGTCCGTCTCCCCCATCAGGACGTCCGCCGGCATCTGGATCTGCGCCGCCCACGGCAGCACCCGCACCACCTCGCCGAACACGCCCGGGAAGGCGTTCAGCGGCAGCACCATGCCCGAGAAGAAGATCCCCGTGACCATCAGCACCTGGTTGACGCCCATGCCGTCCAGCAGCCAGAACACGCTCAGCGCCGCCAGATAGCGGATGGCGAAGCTCACGACCGTCGCCAGCAGCAGCGTGACCACGAAGGCCGCCCAGGGGGTGACCGACGTCGGCAGCGCCATCGGGAAGAAGAGCGCACCGAACAGGAACGGGATCACGCCCCGCCCCAGCATCTGGAACAGCGCCCGCCCCACGTCACCGGCCAGCCACCACAGTTGGAGATCGGCCGGCCGGTACAGGTCGACGGCGATGTCACCGGTGCGGATGCGATCCATCAGGTCCTTCTCGGCGCCCCCGCCCTGGATCGCCAGCGTGGCGTAGAGGCACTGCCCCAGCCAGACATAGGTCACGGCCTGCGCCTGGTCGTATCCCCCGAGATGCGGCTTCTCGTCCCACAGCGCCAGATACGTGTAGACGAGGATGACGCCGAAGACCGTGTTGGTGAACACGCCGGCCACCGTGGCCGCCCGATACGTCGCGTACCGTCTGAAACCGCCCGCCGCGACGGCCGCGTACAACCGTCCCGAGCCCACATCCACAGCCCTCCTCGCCGCCCGGCACCGAAGCGCAGGAGCCTAGTCCTCCCGTGAACGGGCGTGCCACGCAATTTCGGGGAGCGGCGGGAGCGCCGCGGGGCGGGTGCGCCCCGGCCCAGACGGTACGATCCGTTGCGTCCGCGCGGGCCGAGGCGCCGTGGCCAGGGCGAGCAGCGTGACGGCGGTGCCGGCCGGGCGAAGCGTGGGAGCCGTCGCGATCCACGGTCGGGGTCCCCCTTCGGACGAACGTCGCGCAGGCGAGATCACGATTCGGGCAGAAGCGCGGAGCACCGCGTTTCACCCTGTGCCCGCCCGCGCACCCGCCCGCACGCGGCCCGCCTCACCACACGGCTCACAGCCCGGCCCTCGATCAGGGAACTGATCAACGGATGGGACAGTCTTCACCACAGGGGCGCAAGAGCGAGCAGAGACGTACGGAACGACGTACGACGCGAAACAGGAGTCCGTGCACGACATGAGTGACGAGCCTCAGCCGCAGCAGCCGAATCCGGGCTGGGCAGCGAGCCAGCCGCAGGCGCACGCCGACGGCGACCCGGGCACGCCCGCGGCCACGGCGGCCGGGAAACCGAAGCGGACCGGCTGGCGCCGGGCGATCCCGACCTGGCGCATGACGCTCGGCGGCTTCATCATCGTCGTCCTGCTGCTGGTCGGCGGGTTCTTCCTGGGCTACTCCCTCGTGAAGATCCCCCCGGCCAACGCGCTCGCCACCAAGCAGGCCAACGTCTACCTCTACGCGGACGGCTCCGTGATCGCCCGCGACGGCGAGGTCAACCGGGAGAACGTCACCCTCCCGCAGATCTCCAAGGACGCCCAGCACGCCATCCTGGCCGCCGAGGACCGCGACTTCTACACCGAGTCCGCCGTCGACCCCAAGGCCATGGTCCGCGCCGCCTGGAACACCGCCCTCGGCAAGGGCAAGCAGTCCGGCTCCACCATCACCCAGCAGTACGTGAAGAACTACTACCTGCGCCAGGAACAGACCGTCACGCGCAAGGCCAAGGAGTTCTTCATCGCGATCAAGCTGGACCGCGAGGTCAGCAAGGACCACATCCTCGAGGGCTACCTCAACACCAGCTACTTCGGCCGCAACGCCTACGGCATCCAGGCCGCCGCCCAGGCCTACTACGGCATGGACGCCAAGGACCTCGACCCGGCCCGCGCCGCCTACCTCGCCGCGCTCGTCAACGCCCCCAGCCAGTACGACGTCGTCGCCCACCCCGAGAACCGCAAGGCCGCCGAGTCCCGCTGGAACTACGTCCTGGACGGCATGGTCAAGAAGGGCTGGCTCAGCGAGTCGAAGCGGGCCGGCATGAAGTTCCCCATGCCGAAGGAGTCCACCCTCTCCACCGGCATGTCCGGGCAGCGCGGCTACATCGTCCGGATCGTCAAGGACTACCTGGTCCAGAACAAGATCATCGAAGAGAGCAAGCTGGACGCCGGCGGCTACCGCATCACCACGACCCTGCAGAAGGGCAAGCAGGACGCGTTCGTGAAGGCCGTCAACGACAAGCTGATGTCCAAGCTCGACAAGAAGAACAAGGTCGACACCTACGTCCGCGCCGGCGGCGCCTCCGTCGACCCCAAGACCGGCAAGGTCGTGGCGATGTACAACGGCGTCGACTACGTCAAGCAGTACACCCCGAACGCCACCCGCAGGGACTTCCAGGTCGGCTCCACCTTCAAGCCCTTCGTGTTCACCTCGGCCGTCGAGAACCACTCGGAGACCCAGGACGGCCGCGTCATCACCCCGAACACCATCTACGACGGCACCAACAAGCGCCCCGTCCAGGGCTGGACCGGCGACCCCTACGCCCCCGAGAACGAGGACCAGCGCTCCTACGGCGACATCACCGTCACCGAGGCCACCGACAGTTCCGTGAACTCGGTGTACGCGCAGATGGCCGCCGACGTCGGCCCCGCCAAGGTGAAGCAGACCGCGATCGACCTGGGCGTCCCCGAGACCACCCCCGACCTCGCCGACGGCCCCGCCATCGCGCTCGGCACCGCCACCGCCAGCGTCCTCGACATGGCGGAGGCCTACGCCACCCTCGCCAACCACGGCCGGCACGGCACGTACACGATCGTCGAGAAGGTCACCAAGGAGGGCACGCCGATCGACCTGCCCGAGCGGCGCACCCGGCAGGCCGTCAGCCGCGAGGCCGCCGACACCACCACCTCGATGCTGCGGAGCGTCGTCCAGAACGGCACGGCCTCCGCCGCACAGGCCGCGGGCCGCCCCGTCGCCGGCAAGACCGGCACCGCCGAGGAGGACACGGCGGCCTGGTTCGCGGGCTACACCCCCGACCTCGCCACCGTCGTCTCCGTCATGGGCCAGGACCCCGTCACCGCCGCCCACAAGTCGCTGTACGGCGCCATGGGCCTGCCGCGCATCAACGGTGGCGGGGCGCCCGCGGAGATCTGGACCCAGTTCACCCAGGACGCCCTCAAGGGCAAGCCCGCCAAGGAGTTCGACCTCAGGCTCCAGCCCGGCGCCAACGTCTCGCAGGCCCCCAGCAGCGAGGCCCCGGCCGACCCGACCACCGGCGGCACCACGGACGGCGGCACGACCACCGGCGGCGAGGAGACCGGCACCCAGACGCCCGAGCAGAGCCCCAGCGCCCCCGAGGGGCAGACCGAGGGCCAGACCGACGGCGGCACCACCGACGGCGGCACCGGCGGCGAGTCCCCCACCGGCGGCGGCACAGCGGACGGCGGCACGACCGACGGCGGCACCACGGACGGCGGTACGGCCGACGGCGGCACCACGGAGGGCGGTGGCGGCGGCGACACCAGCGACGGCGGCGCGACGGGCGGCCCGACCGGCCCCGGCTGGGGCGTGGTCCCACAGGGCGCACGCCGCGAGTAGCACGGCGACGGCTCAGGACCCCTCAGTGACCGCTGGTCGCCTTCAGCCCCACCACGGCGACCAGCAGCAGGCACACGAAGAAGATCCGGGCGGCGGTCGCCGGCTCACCCAGCACCGCCATGCCGAACACCGCCGCCCCGGCCGCACCGATGCCCACCCACACGCCGTAGGCGGTACCGATGGGCAGGGTCTTGGCGGCCTGCGACAGCAGCAGCATGCTGGCGACGATGCCGGCGCCGGTGAGCAGGCTGGGCAGCGGACGCGTGAACCCGTCGGTGTACTTCATGCCGACGGACCACCCCACCTCCAGCAGACCGGCGACGACGAGCAGAACCCAGGCCATGACGGGCACCTCCGGGAAACGGGCTGACGGTGTCGGTGCGTCGTCTTTGCCTTGATCCCGGTACGGCGCGTCTCGTCGGGGGGGCCTCCAACGTAGCAAAGCCGCACGGCATGACGAAGGGGCCGGTGACCACCGTCACCGGCCCCTTCGTCATGGGTTCTAGAGGTACAGGCCCGTCGAGTCCTCGGCGCCCTCGAAGCGGTCCGCGGCCACCGCGTGCAGATCACGCTCGCGCATCAGCACGTACGCGATCCCCCGCACCTCGACCTCCGCGCGGTCCTCCGGGTCGAACAGCACCCGGTCGCCCGCCTCCACCGTCCGCACGTTCTGCCCCACCGCGACGACCTCGGCCCACGCCAGCCGCCGGCCGACCGCCGCCGTGGCGGGGATCAGGATGCCGCCGCCGGAACGCCGCTCGCCCTCGCTGGTGTCCTGCCGCACGAGTACGCGGTCGTGCAGCATCCGGATGGGCAGCTTGTCCGGATGGGTACTGTGCTCGTTTCTCTTGGCGCTCACGCCCTGAAACCTACCTGTCTTCCCCGCAAACGTACGCAGTCGGGTCAGCCCTTGCGCCGCCGCGTGCTGACCGCGAGCAGCCCGACCACGCCCACGACGACGAGCGCGACGGGCACGACACGCTCCAGCCGGGGCGCCCCGTCCTCGTCCACGAACCGGGCACGCACATCGGTGACGGCCCGGTTCACCCCCACGTAGGCCCGCCCGAGGGTGTGATCGATGTTGGAAGCGACCTTGGCCTTGGCATCCCCGACGATCGTCTTGGGGTGCACGCGCACCCCGATCTCGTCGAGGGTCTCGGCCAGGGTCGCGCGGCGGCGCCTGATGTCCGCCTCGATCTGCGCCGGGGTCCTGGTGTCCGCCGTGTCCGCCACCGTGTCGCCTTTCGAAGTCGGTGTGAAGCCTGTGCAGGACAGTCTGTCAGCTCCACGGCTCATCACACTGTCAGCACCCCCGGTTACCCTGGCCCGATGAGCGAGCGACTCCAGCCGGGGGACGTGGCCCCCGCCTTCACCCTGCCCGACGCCGACGGCACCGAGGTGTCCCTGTCGGACCACAAGGGCCGCAAGGTCATCGTGTACTTCTACCCGGCCGCCCTCACCCCCGGCTGCACGAAGCAGGCCTGCGACTTCACGGACAACCTGGAGCTGCTGACGGGCGCGGGCTACGACGTCATCGGCATCTCCCCCGACAAGCCGGAGAAGCTGGCCAAGTTCCGCGAGAAGGAGTCCCTGAAGGTCACCCTCCTCGCCGACCCTGACAAGCAGGTCCTGGAGTCCTACGGCGCCTTCGGCGAGAAGAAGCTGTACGGCAAGACGGTCGTCGGCGTCATCCGCTCCACGATCGTCGTGGACGAGGAGGGCAAGGTGGAACGCGCCCTGTACAACGTCAAGGCGACGGGCCACGTAGCCAAGATCATCAAGGACCTGGGGGTCTGAGACCCCGCTGATCGCTTCGAGAGCGGCTCGTACTGGCGAACCTCCGGTACGAGCCGCTCCGCATTTCCGCACGCATTCCGGGCGTGACCGTCCGATAAACGGTTCGTTACTCCGTGCGAGACCACGAACGGGCGGTCGGGGACGGAGGGGCGGTTCATGGGGGTCAGGTACACCCGCGAGCTACTGGAAGAAGCAGCCCGGGCAACAGCGAACTGGGACGACGCCGTCCGGTGGTGCGGAGGCACACCCACGCCGGGCAGCAGACGCTATCTGCGCCAGAAGATGTCCGAAGCAAGCGTGGATGTCTCGCACTTCCCCGCACGGTGGGCACGGCACACCGAGGAAAGACTCCGCAGTGCGGTGGCGGCGTCGACCTGCGTCAATGATGTGCTTCGCTCCCTCGGTGTCAGCCCTGTCGGTGGCAATCACGCGCATATCAGCCGCCGCATCGCCGCGCTGGGCATCGACACATCCCACTTCGCGACATCAGCGCCAGGGCCGAGACGATTTCGCGGCGACCTCCTCACTCTCGGGACCCCTCAAGCCGGAAGAATCCCGGGAAGTCGACTGCTTCGGCATCTCATGCGCATCGGGGTCCCGCAGGAGTGCGCGATGTGTGGCACCGGGCCCTGGTGGAACGGCAAGCCCCTCCGGCTGGAGGTCGACCACGTGAGCGGCGACTGGTGGGACAACCGCCCGGGGAACCTTCAGCTGCTCTGCCCCAACTGCCATGCCGTGACGGACACATACCGGGGCCGCAGGCGGAGGGTGGTCTCGTGAGCACGCCGAGGTACACACGAGACCTGCTGACCCGCACTGCTGCCGAGGCCACCAGCGTGGTCGACCTGATGCGCCGGGTGGAGGCCCCTTTGGGGAGCGGCCCTCGCCGTTATCTCAGCAAGCGGCTGCAGCACTACGGCATCGACACTTCCCACTTCCGGGAGGAGCCACTGCCGGAACGCGAACGGCGCAGCTATCCGGAAGAGCTCCTCAGAGAAGCCGCCGCCCGGTCGACCAGCATCAGGGAGGTGGTGCAGTACATGGGGCTTTCTCCGCGCGACAGCCCCTACGGTTACATCAGGAAGAAGCCGGACGCCTTCCGGATCGACACCTCGCACTTCATCGGGAGAGGCGGCAATCGCTCAGGGGCCCTCTTTCCACGCGAAGACATCACACGAGCCGTCGCCGCATCGCACAGCTTGGCGGGCGTGATGCGCATGCTCGGCCTCTCCCCTGCCGGCGGTTCCGGGCGAGCGAGGGTCCGACACAGCATCGAGTCTTACGGCCTGTCGACCGCCCATTTCACAGGGCAGGCTCATTTCCGCGGCACGGCCTCCCCACGTCGCAAATCCGCGGCACAGATCCTGGTGAGGCTTGCCCCTGGCTCGCCACGCACCCTGACCGTCCTTCTGAGGCGAGCACTCGACGACCTCGGCGTACCCCACGTGTGCAACGAGTGCGGCGCTGGGGAGAACTGGCAGGGCAGAAAACTCGTCCTGGAACTCGACCACATCAACGGCGATCGGCTGGACAACCGGATCGAGAACCTGCGGTATCTCTGCCCCTCCTGTCACAGTCAGACCAAGACCCACTCCCGACCTCGCCGCACCGCCACCGCTTGTGGCCCAGTACAGTAACGGCGATGGGTCCGTACCCCAGCTGGCCAAGAGGGCGCCGGTTTAGGTCCGGTGTGTCGTGGGTTCGAGTCCCACCGGGCCCACCACTCATAGGGGCGCAGCATCTTCATGGTGCCGCGCCCCTCGGCGTACGTGGTTCCCAGCAGTCCCTCAGCCCAACAGCTCCCGCACCACCGGCACCAGCGCCCGGAACGCCTTCCCCCGGTGGCTGATCGCGTTCTTCTGCTGGGGGGTCAGTTCCGCGCAGGTCCGCGTCTCCCCCTCCGGCTGGAGGATCGGGTCGTAGCCGAAGCCGCCCGTGCCCGTCGGCTCGTGGCGGAGGGTGCCGCGGAGTTGGCCCTCGACCACCCTTTCCGTGCCGTCGGGCAGGGCCAGGGCCGCCGCGCAGGCGAAGTGGGCGCCGCGGTGTTCCTCGGCGATGTCGGAGAGCTGGGCGAGCAGGAGGTCCAGGTTGGCCTTGTCGTCGCCGTGGCGGCCGGACCAGCGGGCGGAGAAGATGCCGGGGGCGCCGTTGAGGACGTCGACGCAGAGGCCGGAGTCGTCGGCGACGGCGGGCAGGCCGGTGGCCCGGGCCAGGGCGTGGGCCTTGAGGAGGGCGTTCTCGGCGAACGTCACGCCCGTTTCCTTGACGTCGGGGATGTCCGGGTAGGCGTCGGCGCCGACGAGTTCGTGGGGCAGCCCGGCTTCGGCGAGGATCGCGCGAAGTTCGGTGATCTTCCCGGTGTTTCGGGTGGCTAGGATCAGGCGACTCATGCCCCCAGTATTGCGGGGGCGGAATCGCGCCCCGTCAGGGGCGCGGGGAACTGCGCGAGCGACTACGACGAGCCCGTACCCGGCCACCGCCCCGCGGTGCTACGGCGTGCAGACCTTCGTCAGTTCGCCGGCCGCGTCCGTGACGCCGCTGATGTCAGGTGTCTTGTCGCCGTTCTCGACGGCCCCCTGGACCTCGATCAGAGCCTTGCGCATGTCCTGGGTCGCCTTGTCCAGGTCGGCGTTGTCCGTCTTGTCGCCGATCTTGTCGAGGTTGTCGCCGATGGACTGGATGGACTCGTCGATCTGCGTCGGGTCGTTCGACGCGTTGTCCACGGCCTGCTGGAGCTCGGTCACGCTGTCGGCGACGGCTTCCGCGGTCTGGACGCAGTCGAGTGCCTTGTTGACGGCGTCGCAGCCGGTGGTGAGTCCGGCGGTCAGCGCGACGGCCGCCAGGGTGGCGGCGACGGCTGCGGTGCGGCGTCCGCGTCGACGGCTCGCGGCCATGGAACGGTCCCTCCCTCGTTCGGGCCCTGTCACGGCCCCATGTGATGGCCGGGCGCACGGCGGTGAGCCGTGCGCCCGTACTCCTCCAGACGCGGAAGCGATCGGTGCGGTTGCCGCCGCCGATCACTTCTTTTGGCGCGCTCTTTACTTACCGAGCTCCGTACCGAGGGCCTTGTGCTGGAGCGCCGCCAGCTCGGTGCAGCCGGAAACGGCCAGGTCGAGCAGGGAGTCGAGCTCCTCGCGGGCGAACGGTTCCGCTTCGGCGGTGCCCTGGACCTCGACGAAGCGGCCGTCGCCGGTGCAGACGACGTTCATGTCGGTGTCGGCCCTGACGTCTTCCTCGTAGCAGAGGTCGAGGAGGGGGACGCCGCCGACGATGCCGACGGAGACGGCGGAGACGGTGCCGGTGAGGGGTTTACGGCCGGCCTTGATGAGCTTCTTGCCCTGGGCCCAGGCGACGGCGTCGGCCAGTGCCACGTAGGCGCCGGTGATCGCGGCCGTGCGGGTGCCGCCGTCGGCTTGGAGGACGTCGCAGTCGAGGACGATCGTGTTCTCGCCGAGGGCCTTGTAGTCGATGACGGCGCGCAGGGAGCGGCCGATGAGGCGGCTGATCTCGTGGGTGCGGCCGCCGATCTTGCCGCGGACGGATTCGCGGTCGCCGCGGGTGTTGGTGGCGCGGGGCAGCATGGAGTATTCGGCGGTGACCCAGCCTTCGCCGCTGCCCTTGCGCCAGCGGGGGACGCCTTCGGTGACGGAGGCGGTGCAGAAGACCTTGGTGTCGCCGAAGGAGACGAGGACGGAGCCTTCGGCGTGCTTGCTCCAGCCGCGCTCGATGGTGATGGGGCGGAGCTGTTGGGGGGTGCGGCCGTCGATTCGAGACATGCGGCTGAGCCTATCCGTACCGCGAGGGGCCCTTCCCGCGGTGGGAGGGGCCCCGGTGGTGAGGTGGGGGGGGTCTCAGGGGGTGAAGCCCGGGACGATCCCCGCCCTTCACATCATGTCTTCGATCTCCGCCGCGATGGGATCGGCGTCGGTGCCGATGACGACCTGGATCGCGGTGCCCATTTTGACGACGCCATGGGCGCCGGCGGCCTTCAGGGCGGTCTCGTCGACCTTGGCGGGGTCCACGACCTCGGTGCGGAGGCGGGTGATGCAGCCTTCGACTTCTTCGATGTTGTCGATGCCGCCGAGCCCGGCAACGATCTTCTCAGCCTTGGTGGCCATGTTCGTTCTCCCTGATCCGAACCGCTTTGTCGCAGTAACCCACAGTTGGCCCATCTTCGCGAGCGGCCCTGTCGTGTGTGCCGAAGGATGGCGTCACGTTCGTGCGACCGTCGAACGACTGGTCTACACCACGAGCCCGCCTCTCGACAAAAGTCTCTCGCCGAAAGCCTGAAGCTCGACGAAGGGGACCGGGATGAGTGCCGACAGTCCCGCCGGCGCCGCGCCGGCCGTCAGCCCTGCGCGGGCTCGCTGGAACCGGCTGTTCCAGGGGTTGCAGAAGATGGGCCGCAGTCTGCAGTTGCCGATCGCGGTGCTGCCGGCGGCGGGGATCCTGAACCGGCTGGGGCAGCCGGATGTGTTCGGGGACGACGGGCTGGGATGGACGAACGTCTCGAAGGTGATGGTGGGGGCGGGCGGTGCGCTGCTGGACAGTTCGCTGGGGCTGCCGCTGTTGTTCTGTGTGGGCGTCGCGATCGGGATGGCGAAGAAGGCGGACGGTTCGACGGCGCTGGCGGCGGTGGCCGGGTTCCTCGTGTACTTCACGGTGCTGCGGCAGTTCCCGGAGGACTGTCCGGAAGGGTCGGTGGCGGTGCCCGGCGTCGGGTGCCAGGTGACCGACGGGGACCGGGAGGTGACGGCGTTCGCGTTCCAGAATCCCGGGGTGTTCGGCGGGATCGTGATGGGGCTGCTGGCGGCGTTCTTCTGGGCGCGGTTCCACCGGACGCGGCTGGTGGACTGGCTGGGGTTCTTCAACGGGCGGCGGCTGGTGCCGATCATCATGGCGTTCGTCGCGATCGGGTTCGCCGCGCTGTGCCTGTGGGTGTGGCCGCCGATCGGTGACGCGCTGGAGAGCTTCAGCGACTGGATGGACGGGCTGGACGCGTGGGGCGCGGGCGTGTTCGGGGTGGCGAACCGGGCATTGCTGGTGGTGGGGCTGCATCAGTTCCTGAACGTGCCCGTCTGGTTCCAGTTCGGCTCGTTCACGAAGCCGGACGGGACGGTGGTGCACGGTGACATCAACATGTTCCTGGCGGGGGATCCGGATGCGGGTCAGTTCACCTCGGGGTTCTTCCCGATCATGATGTTCGCGCTGCCGGCGGCGGCGCTGGCGATCACGCACTGCGCGCGGCCGGCCCGGCGCAAGGAGGTCGGGGGCCTGATGGTGTCGGTGGCGCTGACGTCGTTCGTCACGGGCATCACGGAGCCGATCGAGTACTCGTTCCTGTTCGTCGCGCCGGTGCTGTACGGCGTGCACGCGCTGCTGACGGGGGTGTCGATGGCGGTGACGTGGGCGCTGGGGGTGCACGACGGGTTCAGCTTCTCGGCGGGGTTGATCGACTACGTCATCAACTGGAATCTGGCCACGCGACCGTGGCTGATCGTTCCGATCGGTCTGGGTTTCGCGCTCCTCTATTACGTGATCTTCCGGTTCGCGATCAGCAAGTTCGATCTGAGGACTCCGGGGCGGGAGCCCGAGGAAGACGTGGAGGACAGCGCCAGGGCGTGATCGTCCGCAGCATGCGGAATTGGCGGGTTCCACTCGTTCGGCCTACCGTGCTACAACTGGTCTACACCACTCACCGGTGGAGGTCGCGCGGTGGAGACCGCGTTCCCCTTTCTTTGAGACGCCGCCGCTCCCCGTCGCATTCTTCCTGGGCGGCGCCGTGCCCCCTGGAGGAAGTTCATGTCCACAGACACCGCCGCGCCCGCGAGCCCGAAGAGGGGCTCGACCGTGATGGCCGTCATGCAGCGGATCGGCCGCAGCCTCATGCTGCCCGTGGCGGTGCTGCCCGCCGCCGCGCTGCTGGTCCGGCTCGGCAACCCCGACATGCTCGGGCGCGAGTCGTTCCCCGCGTTCATCACCAAGATCGCGAGCTTCATGGCGGCCGGTGGCAACGCGATCCTCGACAACATGGCGCTGCTGTTCGCCGTGGGCATCGCGATCGGTTTCGCCAAGAAGTCGGACGGCTCCACGGCCCTGGCCGCCGTGGTCGGTTACCTGGTCTTCAAGAACGTGCTGGCCACGTTCACCGACAAGAACCTGCCGAAGGTCGCGACGGTCGTCGACGGCAAGGTCGCGATGGTCGACGCTCCGGTGGACGCCAAGGTCCTCGGCGGTGTGGTCATGGGCCTCGTCGTGGCGCTGCTCTACCAGCGGTTCTACCGCACCAAGCTGCCGGACTGGGCGGGCTTCTTCGGCGGCCGCCGCCTGGTGCCGATCCTGTCGGCCTTCGCGGGCCTGGTCATCGGCATCGTCTTCGGTTACGTCTGGCCGGTCCTCGGCACGGCCCTGCACAACTTCGGCGAGTGGCTGGTCGGCTCCGGGGCGGTCGGCGCGGGCATCTTCGGTGTCGCCAACCGTGCGCTGATCCCGATCGGCATGCACCACCTGCTGAACTCCTTCCCGTGGTTCCAGGCCGGCACCTACGAGGGCAAGAGCGGCGACATCGCCCGGTTCCTCGCGGGCGACCCGACCGCCGGGCAGTTCATGACCGGCTTCTTCCCGATCATGATGTTCGCCCTGCCCGCCGCGTGCCTGGCGATCGTGCACTGCGCCCGGCCCGAGCGCCGCAAGGTGGTCGGCGGCATGATGCTGTCCCTCGCGCTGACCAGCTTCTTCACGGGCGTCACCGAGCCGATCGAGTTCACGTTCATGTTCATCGCGCCGGTGCTGTACGCGATCCACGCCGTGCTGACCGGTGTGTCGATGGCGCTGACCTGGGCGCTGGGGATGAAGGACGGCTTCGGCTTCTCGGCCGGCGCGATCGACTTCGGCCTGAACCTGGGCATCGCGACCAACCCGTGGGGCCTGGTCCTGGTCGGACTGTGCTTCGCGGCGGTCTACTACGTGGTCTTCCGCTTCGCGATCACCAAGTTCAACCTGCCGACGCCGGGCCGGGAGTCCGACGAGGAACTCGCCGAGCTGCAGAAGGCGGAGGCCAAGTAGGCCCGAGCCACGCAGGAGGCCCCGGAACCCGAGCGGGTTCCGGGGCCTTCGCGCGTGCGGGCGCCAGGGCTTATATCTCGTACGTCTGCCCCGGCGCGGCCAGGTCCACCCGGCCGTCGTAGACCTCGCGGGCGTCGACGAGGTTGACCTGGGGGTCCGTCCACGGCGGAATGTGGGTGAGGACCAGGCGGCGGGCACCGGCCCGGGCCGCCGTCTCCCCCGCCTCGCGGCCGTTGAGATGGAGGTCGGGGATGTCCTCCTTGCCGTGCGTGAACGCCGCCTCGCACAGGAACAGGTCGGCGTCCCGGGCCAGTTCGTCCAGCGCGGGGCTCACTCCGGTGTCGCCGGAGTACGTCAGCGTCCGGCCGCCGTGCTCGATCCGGATGCCGTACGCCTCCACGGGGTGGGCCACCCGCTCGGTGTGCACCGTGAAGGGGCCGATCTCGAAGGTGGACGGCTTGACCGTGTGGAAGTCGAAGACCTCGCTCATGGAGGAGGCGGAGGGGGTGTCCGCGTAGGCGGTGGTCAGCCGGTGTTCCGTGCCTTCGGGGCCGAAGACGGGGAGTGGGTCGCAGCGGCCGCCGTCGTGGCGGTAGTAGCGCGCGACGAAGTACGCGCACATGTCGATGCAGTGGTCGGCGTGCAGATGGCTGAGGAAGATCGCGTCGAGGTCGTAGAGACCGCAGTGGCGCTGCAGCTCGCCCAGGGCACCGTTGCCCATGTCGAGAAGCAGCCGGAAGCCGTCGGCCTCGACGAGGTAGCTCGAGCAGGCCGATTCCGCGGACGGGAACGACCCCGAGCAGCCGACGACGGTGAGCTTCATGAAGCAGAAACCTCCGCTGGCGGGATAAGTCTGAGAGGGGCGTCGGGGGTCGTGCGGTCCGTCGAGCGTAAGGCGCAAAACCTCCGGTAGCTCCTCCGCCAAGGCCTGTTGTGGGCGAACTCACCTGTGGTGTCACCGGTTCGGCTGGCAGAGCCGGGGGGTGATCCCTGTGAGGGGGGCGCGCGGCAGGGGCGGCGCCGGTAACGTCTTTCAGTATGGACACGTCCTGGTGGCTGGCGCTCGCCGCGGTGGTGCTGCTCGCGCTCGTCGCCACGCTCGTCGACGGCTGGGGCCGGGGCCGGCGGCCGTCGGCCCGGCGCGGCCGGAGCGCGGGCCCCGCCCTCGCGGAGGGCCGGCCGCAGCCGGCGGAGATCTGGTGGGCCGATGTGCCCTATGAGGACGAGGCCCGGACGAAGGACCGGCCCTGTCTGGTGCTGGCGGTGCGCGGGGAGCGGGCGACGGTCGCGAAGATCACCACCCGGTTCCGTGACGAGCGCACCGGGGTGATCCCGCTGCCGCCGGGCTCGGTCGGTGACGCCCAGGGCCGCGCGAGTTTCCTGGAGACGGACGAGTTGCGGGAGGTCCCGGTGTGGGGCTTCCGCCGGCGGGTCGGCGTGGTGGATCCGATGCTGTGGGACCAGGTGCGGTACCTGGCGGGCTGAGGATCTGAGCAGGAACACCGGAGAAGAGGTACCGGAAAAGGGCTGGAGTCGTGGACTCCAGCCCTTCGTGTCGGTGGTGCTCGCCGTCGGTTACGCCCAGAGCTGGCCCTGGAGGGTGTCGATGGCCTCCTCCGTGGTGGCCGCCGTGTAGACGCCGGTCGAGAGGTACTTCCAGCCGCCGTCGGCGACGACGAAGACGATGTCGGCCGGCTCTCCGGCCTTGACGGCCTTCTTGCCGACGCCGATCGCGGCGTGCAGCGCGGCGCCCGTGGAGACACCGGCGAAGATGCCCTCCTGCTGGAGCAGCTCGCGGGTGCGGGTGACCGCGTCCGCGGAGCCGACCGAGAAGCGGCTGGTGAGGACGGACGCGTCATACAGCTCGGGGACGAAGCCCTCGTCGAGGTTGCGCAGGCCGTAGACCAGGTCGTCGTAGCGCGGTTCGGCGGCGACGATCTGGACGTCCGGCTTGTGCTCGCGCAGGAAGCGGCCGACACCCATGAGGGTGCCGGTGGTGCCGAGGCCGGCCACGAAGTGCGTGATGGACGGCAGGTCGGCGAGGATCTCGGGGCCGGTCGTGGCGTAGTGGGCGCCGGCGTTGTCCGGGTTGCCGTACTGGTAGAGCATCACCCAGTCCGGGTGCTCGGCCGAGAGCTCCTTGGCGACGCGCACGGCGGTGTTGGAGCCGCCCGCCGCCGGGGAGGAGACGATCTCCGCGCCCCACATGCCCAGCAGGTCCCGGCGTTCCTGCGAGGTGTTCTCCGGCATCACGCAGACGATGCGGTAGCCCTTGAGCTTCGCCGCCATCGCCAGGGAGATGCCGGTGTTGCCCGACGTCGGCTCGAGGATGGTGCAGCCCGGGGTCAGGCGGCCGTCCTTCTCCGCCTGCTCGATCATGTGCAGGGCCGGACGGTCCTTGACCGACCCCGTCGGGTTGCGGTCCTCCAGCTTCGCCCAGATGCGGACGTCGGCGGACGGCGACAGCCGCGGCAGGCGCACCAGGGGGGTGTTGCCGACCGCGGCCAGGGGGGAGTCGTAGCGCATGGTTGATCAGACCATGCCGCCGGCCACGGCCGGCAGGATCGTGACGTTGTCGCCGTCCGACAGCTTGGTGTTGATGCCGTCGAGGAAGCGGACGTCCTCGTCGTTCAGGTACACGTTGACGAAGCGGCGCAGGCTGTCGCCGTCCACGATGCGGGCCTGGATGCCGGCGTGCCGGGTCTCGAGGTCGGTGAAGAGCTCGGCGAGGGTGTCTCCCTTGCCCTCCACTGCCTTCTGACCGTCGGTGTAGGTGCGGAGGATGGTCGGGATGCGGACCTCGATGGCCATGGCTTCAGGGCTCCTGTCGGGAGTAGTCAGTCGGGGCGCGCGGCAGCGCAGGAACAGCAGGTGGTGCGTGTGTGCAGCGCCGCGGCTCACGGCCGTACGGCGGCAGGGACCGGCGTCAACAGATGGCGCTGGCGAGCCTGCACAGGTCGACGTGCAGCCGCGCCACGAGCAGATCGCCCGGCGTCTTTTCGCTCACGTCGTGGAAAACCATGGGCTCATCGTATCGATTCCCGGTCCGGGTCCTGGAATGTGATCCCACATGGCGGACGTTTTCGGGCCGGGGAGTGAGACCGCCCTGTTCAGACGTCCTCAGTAAGCCTCGACGACCTGGACCTCTTCCTCCGTGACCTCGCCCTCCACGATGCGGAAGGAGCGGAACTGGAACTCGCCGGCCCCGTCGGTGTCGGCGGTGGAGACGAGGACGTAGTGCGCGCCGGGCTCGTTGGCGTAGGAGATGTCGGTGCGTGAGGGGTAGGCCTCGGTCGCGGTGTGGGAGTGGTAGATGACCACCGGCTCCTCGTCGCGGTCGTCCATCTCCCGGTAGAGCTTGAGCAGGTCGCCGGAGTCGAACTCGTAGAACGTGGGCGACATGGCGGCGTTCAGCATGGGGATGAAGCGCTCGGGGCGGTCCGAGCCCGCCGGGCCGGCGACGACGCCGCACGCCTCGTCGGGGTGGTCCTTGCGCGCGTGGGCGACGATCTGGTCGACGAGGGCCTGGGTGATGGTCAGCATGCTCGCCAGGATAAGCAGAAGGGCCGTTCCGTACCGAGGGTTGGTACGGAACGGCCCATATGCCGGACGCCCTGAGCGGCGGCCGCAGGGAGTGCCACGAGTACTCCCTGCGGCGGGCGTCCCGCGGGTTGGTCAGCCGACCTGTTCGAACTCCGGGTCGCGGCGCTCGGTGAGCTGCGGGTTGCGGCGCTTGAGGAGCGCCCAGCCGACGCCGAGGGCGACGGCCCAGCCGGCGGCGACGTACAGGCAGACCCGGGCGTCCTTGTCGTACGCGATCATGCAGGTCACGCCGATGAGGAAGAGGAGCGCGACCCAGCTGAAGAGCGCGCCGCCGGGGGCGGGGAAGGACGAGGCGCGCAGTCGGCCCGCGTCGACCGCGGCGCGGTAGCGGATGTGGCTGACGAGGATCATCATCCAAGTCCAGATGCCGGCCGCGGTGGCGACGGAGGTGACGTAGAGGAACGCCTTCTCCGGGACGACGTAGTTCAGGACGACGCCGATGCCCATGAGCGCCACGGAGACGGTGATGCCGACGGCGGGCGTCTTGCGGGCGTTGAGCTTGCCGAACGCCTGCGGGGCCTCGCTGTTGGAGGCCAGGTCGCGCAGCATGCGGCCGGTGGAGTACATGCCCGAGTTGCAGGACGACAGGGCCGCGGTGAGCACCACGAAGTTCACGATGCCCGCGGCGAGCGGGATGCCGATCTTGCCGAAGGCGTGCACGAAGGGGCTCTCGCCGGCGGAGAACTCGGTCCACTTGACGACGGAGAGGATCACCAGCAGGGCGCCGACGTAGAAGACGATGATGCGCCAGGGCAGGGTGTTGATGGCCTTGGGCAGGGTCTTCTCGGGGTTCTCGGACTCGCCCGCGGTGACGCCGACGAGCTCGACGGCGAGGTAGGCGAACATGACGCCCTGAAGCGTCATCAGGCTGGAGCCGATGCCGTTGGGGAAGAAGCCGTCGTGTGCCCAGAGGTTGGAGACGGTGGCGGTGTCACCGGCGTCGGAGAAGCCGAGGGTGAGCACGCCGAGGCCGATGACGATCATGCCGATGATGGCCGTGACCTTGATCATCGAGAACCAGAACTCGACCTCGCCGAAGATCTTGACAGAGATCAGGTTGACGCCGAAGAGCACCACCAGGAACACCAGGGCGCTGACCCACTGCGGGATCTCGGGGAACCAGAAGTGGATGTAGATCGCGGCGGCCGTGAGTTCGGCCATGCCGGTGACCACCCACATGAGCCAGTACGTCCAGCCCGTGACGAACCCGAAGAACGGGCCGAGGAACTCGCGGGCGTACTCGGCGAAGGAGCCGGAGACCGGACGGTAGAGCAGCAGCTCGCCCAGCGCTCGCATGATGAAGAAGATGATCACGCCCGCGAGGGCGTACATGAGGATGATGCTGGGGCCGGCCTTGGCGATGTTCGCCCCGGCGCCCATGAACAGACCGACGCCGATGGCGCCGCCGATCGCGATCATCTGGACCTGACGGCTGCCGAGTCCGCGCTCGTAGCCCTCTTCAGGTGCTTTCTCCGTGTCGACCTGCGCAGAGGTCATGTGTGGTGCGCCTTTCTCCATGCCGACCCGGGCCTCTCGTCGGCCTCGGATCGGGTTTCGATCCCCCCGGAATGATGGAGCTGAGCGGGCCCGCGAGCCCGCTCGTGCCTGGCCGGCGGTTGCCGGCTCGGTGGCGCACCCGGCCGAACATTCGGGTGGTGTTCTGCCGGGCGGTCGTGAAGATTTATCACGCCCGAAACACTGATCACACGCGCGCGATGTGGCGCACGGCACAGGGAAAAGCAGACAAAAGGCACCCGAAGAGGCCATAGGAGGCGGGTGCGGTGATGCGATCGTTATCCGGATTTGAGTGTCCTCTGAGCGAACACCGTTCGGTCACTCAGTGGTCACACAATCTGCACCGATCAGGGCATAAGGGTTCCGACCAGCGTCTCCTGGAGTCCACCGAGCCACAGGTAGGCCATCACCATCGGTTTGCGCGGGTCGTCGTCCGGGAGGCGGTAGAGGAGGTCGGTGTCCTCGTCGTCGGTGATCTCCAGCCGCGAGCCGATCGCGAGCCGCAGGTCGTTCAGGGCCCCGAGCCACTGCTGGGACTCGGCCGGCGACAGCTTCAGCACGGCACCGCCCTCGCCTGCGGAGGCCGAGGCGAGCGCGTCGAGAGAGCGGATGATCGCGAGCGCGTTGTCCCGCTTGCCGGCCCGCAAGTCGTTCTCGGTGTAGCGGCGGAACTCCGCGGAGTGCGCCCGCTGCTCCTCGGCGTCCCGCGGTGAGGCGGGCTGCTCGGGGTCGCTGTAGGCGTCCGGGAAGAGCCGCCTGAGCACCGGGTCGCCGGGCGGCTCGCTCGGGCCCTCGGCGAACAGCTCGGCTAGCGGGTCGTCGGGGGCGTCCGCGCCGGGGCCGGGGCCGATGAGCTCCAGGAGCTGGACGGCCAGCGACCGGATGATGGAGATCTCGACGTCGTCGAGGGCGACGGCCGCGCCGCCGCCGGGGAGCGGTTCGAAGGTTCCGGGCATGAACGCCTTTTCGCTGCTGGGCGGGGTGCTGGCTACTTGCGGTCCTGCTGGAGGGTGGCCCACAGGCCGTAGCCGTGCATGGCCTGCACGTCGCGTTCCATCTCCTCGCGGCTGCCGCTGGAGACGACCGCCCGGCCCTTGTGGTGGACGTCGAGCATGAGCTTGGTGGCCTTGTCCTTGGAGTAGCCGAAGTACGACTGGAAGACGTACGTCACGTAGCTCATGAGGTTGACCGGGTCGTTGTGGACGATCGTGACCCACGGGACGTCCGGCTCGGGGACGGCGAAGACCTCCTCCGCCGACTCGGTGCGTTCGATCTCCAGGGGCGCGGGTGACGTCACACTGCCCATGCTGCCACCCGAGGGGGGTAGTCGCACAAACGGGCCTGGCCGCAAGGCGATCGCGTGTCCGCGGACTGCAATCGTCAGACTGACGAAATGGGGGTACGCTCCTCACATGAACACAGCGGACCTTGGGCTGCCGGTGGACGTACCTTCGACGGCTCTCTTCACGGACCAGTACGAGCTGACGATGCTGCGGGCCGCCCTGGCGTCGGGCACGGCCGAGCGGCGGAGCGTGTTCGAGGTCTTCACCCGGCGGCTGCCGAACGGGCGCCGCTACGGCGTCGTGGGCGGCACCGGCCGGGTACTGGACGCGGTGGAGAACTTCCGCTTCGACACAGCCGTGCTGAACTTCCTGCGCGAGCGGGGGATCGTCGACGAGGAGACCCTGGACTGGCTCGCCGGCTACCGGTTCCGCGGCGACATCTGGGGCTACCCCGAGGGCGAGGTGTACTTCCCGGGCTCGCCGATCATGCGGGTCGAGGGCACCTTCGCCGAGTGCGTGCTGCTGGAGACCGTGATCCTGTCGATCCTCAACCACGACTCGGCGATCGCCGCGGCCGCCTCGCGCATGTCGGCGGCGGCGGGTGACCGGCCGCTGATCGAGATGGGCGCCCGGCGCACCCACGAGCTCGCGGCGGTGGCGGCCTCCCGGGCCGCGTACGTCGGCGGTTTCGCCACCACCTCCGACCTGGCGGCCGGTTTCCGGTACGGCATCCCGACCGTCGGCACCTCCGCGCACGCCTTCACCCTGCTGCACGACAACGAGCGGGACGCCTTCCAGGCCCAGGTGAACACCCTGGGTCGCGGCACCACCCTGCTGGTGGACACCTACGACGTCGCCGAGGCGGTCCGCACGGCCGTCGAGGTCGCCGGGACCGAGCTGGGCGCGGTGCGGATCGACTCCGGCGACCTGCTCCTGGTGGCGCACCGGGTGCGCCAGCAGCTGGACGAGCTGGGTGCGACCGGCACGAAGATCGTGGTGACCTCGGACCTGGACGAGTACGCGATCGCCTCGCTGGCGGCGGCGCCGGTGGACGCCTACGGCGTCGGGACGCAGCTGGTGACCGGCTCCGGCCACCCCACCTCCTCGATGGTCGCGAAATTCTGCAGACCGAGCGCAACCTGCGGAGTTCGTCCGCCGAGCACATCACCAACCAATTCGGCAGGAACAGAGCTGTTTTCGAACGCAGCCACATCAGCATCGAAAGCTGCCCTTAACAGAAGATCGATCGGCACATCCCCGTCGACCCGAAGTCGAAGAGGCACCGTATCCACGAACATGCCGACCACGCCGTCGAGCTGAGGCGTCCGCCGTCCGTCGACAGCTGTCGCGATCACGACATCGGGATTTCCACTCAGCTTGGCAAGCACCACGGACAACGCCGCATGAACCACCGCAAACAGCGAGACCTTCAAGCGGTCGGCTCGCGCCTGCAGTGCCGAGGTGATGACGGCTGGTATCACGAAGTTCACTCGCTGCGCCACGGAATCCGGCCCGCCATCAGAGTGATCCACCGTCAGCGGCGACACAGATGTCACACCGTCCAGCGTTCGGCGCCAGAACTGCTCGACGCCAGGGGAAACGTCACGTGCTGCCTCCCACGCGGCAAAATCCCCGTACTGGATCGGCAACGGAGACCATTGCGAATCCAGTCCAGCTCGTCGCTTGCCGTACGCGGTCAGCAGGTCGCCGACCACCGTTCGCAGAACGACAGCAGGTCCTCCAGCTCGTCCTTGGTCCCCATCGTGGACC